>CALZLD010000083.1 GCA_945788225.1 uncultured Clostridia bacterium | reverse complement strand
ACTCCCCGTCGTTGTCAAAAACGATAATTCTTTTGTGTACTCCTATCATATTTGCCGCCATTCCCACGCATTTTTCTTTGTTTGCAATAAGTGTTTCAAGCAAATCTGCGGCGGTTTTTATATCCTCTTTTAAAGCAGGTTCTGATTTTCTTCCGAGTATTTCTTCATCGTGGACAATTTCTCTTATCATAATCATAGCGTTCCTTTACATTTGTTTTTTTTTGATTATAGCATATTTTACAAAAAAAGTCACTCTGTTTTAAGATTAACGACAAAATTTTTCTTTTTATCATAAAAAATATTGTGCATATTGCTTATTAATACATTTTGTGATATAATTATACAAATAATATTTTTATCGCAAGGGAGCTGATAAGACTTATGCAGAACGAATCAAGATTTCACCCGATGGGCAGAAGCGAAATGCTCGACTCTGTTGAGAGAGCTTTTGAAGAACGGCAGTTCAAGATATATTATCAGCCGCAGTATAACCATTCTAACAAAAGGCTTGTGGGAGCAGAAGCCCTCGTCCGCTGGATTCATCCCGAATACGGCATACAGTCCCCGGGGGATTTTATTCCGCTTTTTGAGTCAAACGGCCTGATAACAAGGCTTGATTTATATGTTTTTGAGGAGCTTTGTTCCTTTGTTGCAAGCTGTCTTGAAAAGGGACTGAATGTTGTTCCTATATCATTCAATGTTTCAAGACACGATGTTTTCTGCCCCGATTTTATAGACAATATGGAGGGTATACGCAAAAAGTACAATGTCCCCGTTAAATATCTTCGTGTTGAGATAACAGAAAGCGCCGCCGTTGAGGGTAACGATTATCTTGCAAGAATACTTGACATATTCCATTCTCTCGGATATATCGTTGAGATGGACGACTTCGGAAGCGGATATTCTTCGCTGAATGTCTTGAAGGACATCAAGGTGGATATAATAAAGCTTGATATGATTTTCTTGAAAGGCGAGATAAGCGGCAGAGGCGGAATAATTATAAGTTCAATAGTCAGAATGGCAAACTGGCTTGAAACCCCGGTTATCGTTGAGGGAGTAGAAACCGTCGAGCAGGCGGACTATATGAAAAGTATCGGCTGTGAATATATTCAAGGATACCTTTATTCAAAGCCCGTTGTGGCTGATGAGTTTGTCAAGCTTATTGAAACGGGAAAGAGCACCGCGACAAAGCCTGCTATGAAGATAATGGACGGCATTGACGCAGAACGGTTCTGGAGCCCCGATACCGTTGAGACCTTTGTTTTCAATAATTTTATGAGTGGTGCGGCTATCTTTTCCTATGACAAAACGCACGACAGCATAGAAATTCTTCGCGTTAACGAAAAATACATAAAAGAGCTGGGAATGAACACCACGCAGAGAGAGGTTATTCTTTCTCTCAAAAGCTTAGGTCTTGACGAGGAAAACCGCAGAATATATGTTGATACAATTATGCGCGCGATAGAAAGCGGCGAAGAAGAAACCTGCGAAACCTGGCGCAAGATTCATTCGGATTGTTGCGGAGATGACGAGCTTTGCATAAGAACCTTTATCCGCATTATCGGCAAATCAAAGGGACTTTATCTTTTCCACGCGACAATAAGGAATATCACCAAAGAAAAGAATATTTCCGATAACGAGAAAAAGCTGAGGCAAGCCGTTGACCACGCAAATATCTTCTGTTGGGAATACGATGTCGATACAAAGAATATGTATCCCTGCTCTCGTTGCAGAAGGGAACTGGGTATGCCTGCGGTCGTGAAGAATTATCCCGAACCCGTTATTGAATCGGGACTTTTTCCTGCCGATTTTGCCGATATGTACCGTGACTGGCACAAACAGCTTGACAACGGAGCGAAAAGCTTTGAGGCGATAATTCCGCTCACCGCCGACAGAATACCTTTTCATGTAAGATATACCGCCGAATTTGATGAAAACGGCAGACCTTATAAAGCATACGGCTCGGCAACCCTTGTTGTTGACGGCGAAAACTAAACAGAAAAAGGCTCTCTTGCTTTTTTGGGCGAGTGAGCCTTTTATGCGGATATTTGAAAATTAAATGTACAGAATACTGATAAAAGGGTGATTATAATGGATTTTTTAAAAAGAGCAAACGAACTTAAAGACGAAACCGTTGAAAACCGCCGTTTCTTTCATACAAACGCCGAATACGGACTTGATATGCCCAAAGCTTGCGAATATGTTTCAAAAAAGCTTTCCGAATACGGCATTGAGCCTGTACCTTGCGGAAAAGGTATTTCTGCAATTCTCGGCAAGGGAGAACCCGTTCTTCTTCTTCGCGCGGATATGGACGCTTTGCCGATGAGCGAGGAAAGCGGAGAGACTTTTTCAAGCTGCACAAATGCCGCTCATGCCTGCGGACACGATTGTCATGCCGCAATGCTGCTCACCGCGGCAAAGATGCTCAAAGAATGTGAAGGCGAGCTTAACGGAACGATAAAGCTTATGTTTCAACCCGCCGAGGAAACCTTTGAGGGCAGTAAGAATATGATTGAAAACGGCATACTCAAAAACCCCGATGTCGATATGGCGCTCGCTTTCCATGTAGCACCGGGAAAGCTGTTGCCCGGCTCATATATGTATAACAGCGGAAAAGTTATGATGTCTTCCGTTGATATGTTCCGCATTGAAATAAAGGGCAAGGGCGGACACGGAGCATACCCTAACCTCACCGTTGACCCGTTGCGGATTGCGGTTGAGATTTATTCGGGTTTTCAGTCGCTTATAGCAAGAGAGGCTAACCCCGAAAGGACAAATGTGCTCACAATAGGAAAACTTTGCGGGGGAAGTGCGGCGAATATCATTCCCGATACCGCAGTTATGGAGGGTACTCTTCGCACCGACGACAAGGCGGAAAGGGAACTTCTCACACGAAGAATAAAAGAAATAGCCGAGAATACGGCAAAAACCTATGGCGGAACAGCAGAGGTTATTTCTTTATCCGATGTTCCTCCGCTTATCTGCGATGAAAGCCTTACAGAAAAGGTTGCAGGTTATCTTAAAGAGCTGAACCTCAACGGAATACCCTCGATGAAAGCAAATGCGTCCGAGGACTTTGCGGTTATCGCCGAAAAAGTTCCGTCAGCATTTGTGTATATTTCGGCAGGCTTTGAGGACGAGCGCGGAAACTTCTCGGCGCATAACCCCAAGGTCAGATTTAACGAGGACGCTTTGAGTATAGGCTCGGCAGGACTTGCGCATTGTGCGGTAAGATTACTTCAAAAATAAGTAAAAATGGTATCCGAAAATATATTCGGATACCATTTTTCTATTCTATCATCTGAGGAATATTTTTTCTGATAATATATTCGATATTTGCAATAAGCTTTTCTGTCGTGAGATTTATTTCTCCTAAAATCCAACATTCCAAAAGCTCTCCGACAGCCAAAGCGTAAAATCTTATGTAAAATTCCGCATTCTCGCTGTAAAGTTCAGCTTCGGGATTGTAATTCTTTATTACCTCTCTGATAAGACTTTCAATGTCTTCCATAAGAATTTTTTTAAGCCTTCTGTGCCCCATTGAATTTAAAACTGCAACGCAAAGCGCGTTGTTTTTTGAAATATAGTCGATAAGGCGCTCCATACTTTCCTTCCATTGAAAAGCTCCATTTTCAAAAAAGCAGATATTTTTGACCTCGTGTTTCAGACACCATTCCATAAGAGAAAAAATATCTTCAAAATGATAATAAAAGGTCTGTCTGTTCACTCCGCAGTCCTTTGCAAGCTGAGTAACGGTGATTTTATCAAAGCTCATATATGTAAGACGCTTTTTCATCGCCTCTGCGAATTGATGTTTCATTGATGTTGAAAGCTCGTTATTCGGCATTTTTCCACTTCCTTTTTTATTATCTGACTTTATTATACAGTATCCTTTGTATTTTGTCTATACATTTTTATCGATTTGTCTAATGAGCTTTACAAAAAGTGCAGTTTGTATATTGAACTTGGCTCGGAATGATAATAGAATATTCTTTGAATTTATCGAGCGGAGGACATACTATGCTGAAAGAAAAGCCCTTGACAAAGGTTGATGATGAAGATAACGGCTTTATGATAAAGCTGTCTACATTTATTGTTGACAAAAGAAATCTGATTTTTCTTCTTTTTATATTTGCGCTGATTTTCTGCCTTTTTTCAAGAAACTGGGTAAAGGTTGAAAACGACATTACCTCATATCTTTCCGAGGATACCGAAACAAGAACGGGACTTGACATAATGGACAGCGAGTTTGTCACATACGGGACAGCTTCTGTTATGATATCGAATATAACCTATGAAAACGCTGAAAAAATCGCAGAGGATATAGAGGCTGTCGAGGGAGTATCAAAGGTTGAATTTGACGATACCGACGACCATTATAAAAACGCGTCCGCGATGTTTTCCGTCACCTTTGAGGGCGAGGAGGACGATGAAATATGCTCTCTTGCTATGGGAAAAATAAAGGAAATGCTGGGTGAATACGACCTTTATGTTTCGGGAACGGTAGGCAATAACGCTCAGGAACAGCTTGCCGATGAAATGAAAACAGTAACCGCTATTGCGGCGGCGATTATTCTTCTTGTTATTCTTTTTACATCAAAAGCCTATGCCGAAATTCCCGTTCTCATAATGACATTCGGAGCCGCCGCCGTTCTCAATATGGGAACAAACTTTATGGTAGGAAAAATATCGTTTATTTCAGATTCAGTAACGATAGTTTTACAGCTTGCCCTTGCTATTGACTATGCAATAATTCTCATTCACCGTTACAGCGAGGAGCACGAAATCCTGCCTGCAAGAGAGGCTTGCATCAAGGCGCTCAGCAAGGCAATACCAGAAATTTCTTCAAGCAGTCTTACAACAATATCAGGACTTATCGCCCTTGCGTTTATGCAGTTCAGAATAGGCGCCGACCTTGCGATAGTTCTTATCAAAGCGATATTTCTGAGCTTGCTTTCAGTATTCACGCTTATGCCCGGACTTATTATGCTTTTCAGCGGACTTATCGACAAGACGGTGCATAAAAATTTTGTGCCGAAAATAACCGCCGTGGGAAAATTCGCCTTTGCGACAAAATATGTCATTCCGCCTGTTTTTGTAATACTTATGGTTACGGGATTTTTCTTTGCAAATAAATGCCCCTATTGCTACGGCACAACAGACCTTGAAACATCGCGCAAGAGCGAAGCAAAAATCGCGTCCGACAAAATCAAGGATACATTCGGCTCGTCAAATCTTATGGCGGTGCTTGTCCCAACGGGCGACTATGAGAGCGAAGCGAAGCTTCTTGCCGAGCTTGAACGCCTCGGAGAAGTTGATTCTGCTATGGGGCTTGCTAATATCGAAGTGACGGACGGTTACACCTTGACCGACAAGCTTACTCCGAGACAGTTTTCGGAGCTTGCAGGTTTAGACTATGAAGTGGCAAAAATTCTCTATGCCGCATACGCCGTCAACGATGAAGACTACGGCGAAGTGGTAAACGGCCTTGAAAGTTACGGCGTTCCGCTTATTGATATGTTTATGTTTACATACGATGAAGTTCAGAAAGGGTATGTCACCCTTGACGACGAGCTTTACGACAAGCTTGATGAACTTCACGAAACGCTTAACGACGCTATCTTACAGTTAAGGGGCGAAAATTACAGCAGAATGCTTGTTTACCTCAATCTTCCCGAGGAGGGCGAGCAGACCTTCGAGTTTCTTTCAACCGTTCACAAAACGGCGGAAAAATACTATCCCGAAAATGTCTATCTTGTCGGAAATTCAACAAGCGACCGCGACCTTTCATCGTCGTTTGTCAACGATAATATCATTATAAGCATACTTTCGGCGCTGTTTGTTATAATAATTCTATTGTTCACATTCAAATCGGCGGGACTTCCCGTTCTGCTCATCGCCGTTATTCAGGGAAGTATCTGGATAAACTTCTCGTTCCCGTACTTACAATCGCAGAACCTTTTCTTCCTTAGTTACCTTATCATAAACGCTATACAGATGGGCGCGAATATCGACTATGCGATAGTAATTTCAAGCAGATATATGGAGCTTAAACAGGAAATGTCCATAAAAGACGCTATCACCGAAACGCTCAACCAAGCGTTCCCGACAATTATCACATCGGGAGCAATTCTTGCGGCAGCAGGTATTCTCATCGGCAACCTTTCATCAGACCCGACAATATCCTCGATAGGAGTATGCCTTGGAAGAGGAACAATAATATCCATCGTTCTTGTTATGGGAATATTGCCGCAGATACTCATTCTCGGCGACAGTATTATTGAAAGAACATCGTTCACTATCAAAAAGCGCGAGCTTGCAAGAGCAACTTCAAGCCGTATTACCGTAAACGGTTTTGTAAGAGGCTATGTCAACGGAAGAATTGAGGGTATAGTAAGAGGAGTTATCGAGGGAGATATTGAGGCGAAAATCGAGAATAAGGCTACTATTGAGCCTATTGCAGAAAAGGAGGGAGCCGAAGATGAAAAAAACTAAAATATCGCGGATATTTTCTTCGCTTGTTGCAATGATGATTTTCGTTTCGTCATTCGGCGGATACCTTTTTGCAACTTATGAAAATCAATACGAGATAAGGACAAAAGCAGATTTTGAAAGGTTTGCAAAAGAGTGCGCCTTAGACAGCACTTCGCTCGGAAAGACATATATACTCAAAGCGGATATTGTTCTTGACGAGAAAACAAGCGTCCCCGTTTTCTGCGGAACATTTGACGGAAACGGTCACACGATAAGCGGTCTTAAAATATACGGAGAAGCTTCACGAACAGGTCTTTTCAGATATGTTGAAGAAAGCGGAACTATAAAAAATCTCACAGTCGAAGGCATTGTCACACCGACGGGAACAGCCTCGTACTGCGGAGGAATTGTCGGAGTGAATAAAGGCAGGATTGTTCGTTGTAACTTTAACGGAACGGTAAGAGGAAAAGCTTTCTGCGGAGGAATAGCAGGTCTTAACGAAGAAAGCGGACTTATCGTCAACTGTTCATCGCAGGGAGCTGTGCAGTCAAAAAACTACACGGGCGGTATATGCGGACAGAACTTCGGAGCAATTCAGCGTTGCACAAATAATTCGTCTGTCAATACAAACAATTATGACGAAACGGTTGACCTTGAAAGCCTTGACATCGACGAGATATATTCGGCGGAGCAGGTTGCCGATATTACCGATACGGGCGGAATAACGGGATATTCTTCGGGAACTGTTCAGAATTGTATCAACAACGGAGCAGTTGGGTATCCGCATGTAGGATACAATATCGGAGGAATAGTCGGCAGACAGCAGGGCTTTGTCAGCGGTTGTGTAAATTTCGGAGAAATAAACGGCAGAAAGGATACGGGCGGAATTGTAGGACAGGCAGAACCGTATCTCTCGGTGCTTTTTTCAGAGAACACGCTTGAAAAGCTGAGAACATCGCTTGACGATATGAAAGTTATTTTAGACGATACTCTG
>CALZLD010000082.1 GCA_945788225.1 uncultured Clostridia bacterium | reverse complement strand
ATTTGTGAAAAGGCTGAAGAAATTTTCGGCGGATACTGCGACATTGAATTTTCTCTTGAAAACGACAAAATTTTCGTTCTTCAATGCCGTCCCATAACTTCTCTTGACGACAGCTCTCCCCTTATTTTAGACAACAGCAACATAGTTGAAAGCTACCCCGGAATATCATTGCCGCTTACGATTTCATTTGTAAAAGAAGCCTATGCGGGAGTGTTCCGCGGTCTTGCAAAAAGGCTTTTAAGAAAAGAAAAGCTTGTCGCAAAATACGATGAGACCTTTCTCAATATGACAGGAAGTGCAAACGGCAGAATTTACTACAAGATAAGCAACTGGTACACCCTGCTCTCGTTTCTTCCGTTTTCAAAAAAAATAATCCCCATCTGGCAGGATATGATGGGAGTTTCAGACAAAAAGAACACCGCAAGGGACACGGGACTTGCTTTTGGCAGAAGAATTTTAACCTATTTTTATACTGTGGGAGAGGCTTTTTCGGTTCAGAAAAATATGAAAAAGCTGAACGAAAGCTTTTGTGAGACCGAAAAGCTTTTTGAGGATTGTTTTACCGAAAATATCGACCTTGACGGCATAAAGGAGCTTTACAGGAAAATCTCCGATAAGGTGTTGTCCTGCTGGGACATTACACTGCTCAACGATATGTACGCCTTTATCTTCACGGGACTTTTGAAAAGCTCGCTGAAAAAATCGGGCGAAAAGGATTATGAAGCGAAGGTCAACGACTACATAAGCGGAATTTCAAACTTAGAGAGTATGAAACCCGTCAAGGCTATGTTTTCTCTTGCCGATATGTCGTTATCGTTTAAAGACGAGCTTGCAGAAGTTAAAACAAACGATGAGCTTTCAGAATTTCTATCCGATAAAAAAGCTTTCGGTGAAAAGTTCAAAGAATATATTAAGCTTTACGGCGACCGTTCGCCTGAGGAACTTAAACTTGAAACGATTTCTTTCAGAGAAAACCCAATGCTCCTTGCAAAAAAGCTTTCAGAGCTTACTTTTGACAGAGACCATTTCCTGAAAACGAAGTCTATATTGCTCACAGAAAAAGCGCACAATGAAATTACAGAAAAAGAGAAATTCTTTGCAAAAAAAGCGTCAAAGGGTATTATGAACCGAGAGATTTCTCGCCTAAACCGCACCCGTATCTACGGAATGGTGCGCTCAATGTTTTTAAAAGCGGGAGAGATTTTTGCTCTTGACGGCAGTATTGAAAACAAACGGGATATTTTTTATCTCACAAAAGACGAGATTTTTTACGGCAACCCCTCCGACTTCAAAGAAATTATTTGCAAAAGAAAATCGGAGTACGAAGGCTTTAAAAAACTTCCGACCTTTTCAAGAATAATTTTCTGCAACGAGGAATTTGACAAAAAAAGCGTTTCTTTAAAGGGAGTTTCGTCGCCTTCTCATTCGGGCGATACTCTTTTGGGCACTCCCTGCTCGCAAGGGAAAGCGACGGCGCAGGCTGTCGTTGTCCGTGACGCAAACAATCCTCCCGATGTTTCGGGAAAGATAATCGTTGCAAAGATGACGGACCCGGGCTGGGTATTTCTTCTCTCAAACGCAAAGGGAATAATCAGCGAAAAAGGCTCGCTTCTTTCTCACACCGCAATAATTTCACGAGAGCTTAAAATTCCTGCCGTTGTGGGAGTGAAAAATGCTTCCGAGATAATAAAAGACGGCGATATTTTAGAGCTTGACGGAAACGGCGGAACTATAAAAATCTGTCGGAGAGGTAAGATATGATAGATGTAAAAATCGTTACGGAAAATGAATTTGCCGACTTTTTAAAGCTACCGTCAATGCTTTATGAAAAGAAAAAGTGTGTGCAGAAAATATCGGAAGAAGAAGCATTGCTCAAAGGCACGCATACTCTCAGCGGATATTTTTCGTTCACGGGGTTTGTCTGCTTTAAAGACGGTATTTTGTCGGCTCGGTGCGCTGTCACTCTTTATCCAGAAAAGGACTTTGCCTATATAGGCTTTTTTGAATGTATAGACGATGAAGATGTAGCCTCGGCTCTTATAAAATCGGCAGAAGAATTTGCAAAAGAAAACGGCAGGACAAAGCTTATAGGTCCCGTTGACGCAAGCTTCTGGATAAGCTATCGTATGAAAGCCGACCGCTTTGATAAGCTCCCCTATCTTTCAGAGCCTTATTGCAAGGAATACTATCCAAGGCTCTGGAAAAAATGCGGTTTTGCAGTCAGCGAAAGATATATCTCAAACATATATGAAAAATTCTCGTCAGACGAAAAAAACATAAAGAAATACATAAACAGATACAATGCTTTTCTTAAAAAGGGGTACAAGATAATCTCCCCCGAAAAAAGTCAGTGGGACAAGGTGATAAAAGAGGTCTATGCGCTTATTATAAAGCTTTACAGCGACTTCCCCGTTTTTTCATACATCACCGAGGACGAATTCTGCACTCTTTTTTCAAGCTTTAAGCTGATACTTGATTTTTCTATGGTGAAGATTGCGTATTTCAACGGCGAGGCTGTGGGTTTTTTCATCGGCGCTCCCGACTATAAAAACCGACTTTACAACAAAATAGGTCTTGCGGAACTTCTTTTTCTTTTAAAGAACAGGATAAAGTGCGATAACTACATTATGCTTTATGTAGGTGTTGACGATAAGCACAAGGGCTTAGGTACAGCTATGACGCAGGCCGTTTTTGACAATATGAGAAAAAAGCGAGCGACTGCAATAGGCGCGTTCATAAAAGAGGGTAAGGTCACGGCAAGGTATGTGGGCGAAAAGATATCGGGGCAGTATCATTATCTGCTGTTTGAAAAGGAAATATGAATTTTCTGTTTTACCCTCCGTGTGCCCGCGAATAGAAAAATAAAAGCACGCCTTCCGGCGTGCTTTTATTATGCTATGTACAGAGTTTACTTTGTGTTGTCAAGATTCCAACGGAATGTTGAAATTCTCTGAGCCTTGGTGTTGCTGTAATTTATGTTGTTTGTAAGAGTTGAAAGGTCAATGTAACGGTAGTCGGTCTTAGGTCTTTTGCCCGAGTTTGCAAGAGCCGCCTTGATAGCGTCAGAGGTGTAGTTTCTTGAAATAACCGCACCGAGCTTGTGGAAGTCACGCTCAAACTCAACTATTGACTTTGCAAGTGTGATATTTGTATCGCATACATTGTAAATGCCCTGATACTGATAAGAACCGTCCTGCGCAAGAACGCCGTTTACAAAGTCAACAAGATTATAGATACAGCAGAACGAGAAACCATAGTTACCGTCGCCGTAGAGGAAGCCGACGCCGTCCTTGTAGTCGTAAATTCTGTCGTGCAGGTTCTGGTTATAATCCTTTGAATAAACGGGAGCCACTCTCATAACGACGCCCTTTGAGTTGCCCTTTTTGAGCGACTTGGCAAGCTCTCTTTCACTGTCGGATTTCATCTTTGCATAGTTTGAGAAAGGTTTTTCGTCGTTTGTTTCACGAATAGGCTCTCTCGACTTCTGCGGAGCGTAAATCTGAGTTGTGCTGAGCATTATAATATCCTTTATTCCTGCGTCAACTGCAGTCTTGTAAAGATACTTGTCAACATTTGCACACTGCTTCATCTCAACATCGGTGATAACGGAATCAAGGTCGTTATCGACAGAGCAGGCAAGGTGAATTACTGCGTCAAGCTTTCCGCTTTCAAGTATGGGTGAGATTTTTGATTTATCAGTAATATCAGCCTGAAGAAAGTTGAAGTTGGGCTGACCGATAAGAGGACTCGCTTTTGAGTCTGTTCCGATAACATTATTGCCTTTCTGCAAGAGCGCGCTTGTGACTTCCCTTCCGATAAAGCCGCTGGCGCCTGTAACTAAGATGGTTTTCATAGGTTCTACCTCCTATAAGTGGGATAATTGAATAAAGGCAAATCCATTCAAATCGAGCGGAATAATCCGCAAAATTGTAAAATGGGCATAGCTGTTCCTTTACATTATACCAATAAGTAAAAAAAAATGCAATACCTTTACAATATCCTTTTTCAAAAAGTGATTAAATTCTTCATATTATTGAAAATCGGCTTGTTTAAATTATGCAAATATGCTAAAATATTGTTGTTATCAATCGTCAAAAAAGCGATTATCTGTAATTATTATATAAAACAATGCGAATAACTTTGTTAAATTTGAAAGGAGAAAAAAATGAGCGATAAATTCATTTTTTCGTCCGACAACAAGAGGTATCACACACAAAACTATTTTTTGCGGAACAAATTCGGCAAAAAGGTGATGAAAATATCACTGAACGGCGGATTTACCTGCCCCAATATCGACGGCACAAAGGGTATAGGCGGTTGCACCTATTGTTCATCATCGGGGAGCGGAGACTTTGCGGGAAACCCCGCCCACGATATTCACCGACAGTTTGAAGAAATAAAGGCTATGATGACAAACAAGTGGGAGGGCGACTATATAGCCTATTTTCAGGCAAACACGAACACCTATGCTCCTACGGCACGGCTGAAAGAGCTTTATGAGGCGGCTCTTGCGGAGGAAAATGTCGTAGGGCTGTCCGTTGCGACAAGGGCGGACTGCATATCGGAGGAAACTGCCGATTATCTTGCAGAGCTGACAAAAAGGACATATCTCACCGTTGAACTCGGTTTGCAGAGTATCCACGATGAAACGGGAAAGAGAATAAATCGTTGCCACAGCTACGGGGACTTCCTGAAGGGTTATGAAATGCTCACAAAAAGGGGGATACCCGTCTGCGTTCACCTTATAAACGGCTTGCCTTTGGAAACCCACGAGATGATGGTCGAAAGCGCAAGAGAAGTGGGAAAGCTTCGTCCGCACAGCGTAAAGCTTCATCTTCTGCATATTATAAAGGGTACAAAGATTGCAGAAGAATATGAAAACGGCGAATTTTCTGTCCTCACCTTGCCCGAATATGTGAGCATAATCTGCGACCAGCTTGAAGTTCTTCCGCCCGAAACGGTAATTCAGCGCGTCACGGGCGACGGAAAAAAAGAGGACCTTATCGCGCCGTTATGGAGCCTTAAAAAGTTTGTTGTGATGAACGAGATAGATAAGGAAATGGTGAGAAGAAATTCTTTTCAGGGAATACATTATGAAAAAAAGGGTACAGAGCTTAATTAAACTCTGTACCCTTTGGATTTTTTGTTCTCAGTTTGCAATTTTCGGTTTCTTGACAGCGTCAAGTATTCTGATAATAACAGAACTGAGCACAATATTTACTCCCATTTCAATGAGGAAGTTCAGACCGACAAGTCCTACTATCATATATGTTCCTGCCGAAGCAAAGCCTGCTCCCGCCGCCCACTGATTTATAGTGTCCATAAAGAAAATCATACAGCCGAGAAGAAAAATACCCGTATTGACAACTGGGCTGACAACCGCCGCAACTATCGCCGCAAGCCAACGGTTTGACTTTTCGATAAGCTGATAGACAAGTCCTGCGCAAAGTCCCGCTAAAACGCCTTTTAAGACGCAGGTAATTATCGTTCCGGGAATGCTGATTGCTAAAAACGCCTGAGCGTCCGTAAAAAGAACGACAACGCCGAACACAAATCCAAGCCACGCTCCCGCTTTCCAGCCGTAAAGCGCTGCGCCGACAACTATCGGAATGAGAACAAGCGTTATGCAGAATGTTCCGAAACGGATGCCGATTGAAAGCGATTGCAGAACGATTACTATTGCGGTGAGTATTCCTGTTCCGACCAGTGCTTTTGTTTTTTCTGACATAAAAATCCTCCTACTGCCTCCCCGAACTTACGGGTGAAGCGTAAATAATGTCAAAGCCGTTTTAAGTATTCTTTTTGTAGATGATAAGAAGACCGTCCGTTAAAAGATTTTCGTCAACGATTATGTCGCTTTTGCAATGCATAACAATCGACGGAGCAATTCCGCCCGTTGCGATAACGGTAGCGTCGTCGCCGAGCTCTGCTTTGTATCTTTCAATCATTCCGTCTATCATACTTGCCGTTCCGAAAACTATTCCCGATTTCATCGAGTCTATGGAATTTTTGCCGATAACGCTCATTCCGTTAAGCTCGGTGTTGATATCGGGAAGCTGAGCCGCAACCGAAGAAAGCGCGCGGAGCGATACTTTTACTCCGGGGAATATGGTTCCTCCAAGAAAACAGCCGTTTCTGTCAATGGCGGAAATGGTAGTAGCCGTGCCCATATCAAAGATGATAAGCGGTAACGGATATTTTGCCATAGCGCCGACAGCTCCGCAGACAAGGTCCGCCCCGAGAATAGCAGGGTCGTCGATTTTAATGTTAAGCCCTGTTTTTATCCCCGAAGATACAACGAGTACCTTGCATTTTAATAGCTTCTTTATAGCGTCTTTTAAAACGGGCATCAAAGGCGGAACAACAGTAGAGATGATAGCGCCGTCAAAGCAGTCCACAGGTACATTATAAAGCCCTAGGATATTCTTGAAGTCTATTGCATACTCATCCGCGGTCTTTGTGGATTGAGTTGCCAGTCTTGCAGAAAAGACAAGCTTTTCTTCGTTATCAAAAACTCCTATTACAATGTTTGTGTTTCCGACATCAACGGTAAAAATCATTTTCTTGCTCCTTAAAACAGATTTGCGCTTTATATTATATACTATAATCCCGATTTTGTCAAATATTCAATAAGCCTTTCCTTCTCGTTGGGGACATCCCCTCCGATAACAGCGTCAAGCAGAAATTGTAATGCTTTGCCTGTATCCTTACCCGAAAATCCCATAGACATAACATCGTTTCCGTCAACGGCAAGGTTTCTGAGTGAAAAACACTCGTTCTCCGCTACAATTTTCTTTGCAAGAGTTTCCATTCGGTCGATAACGGGTAGCCTGTCAAGAGCAAACTCTGCTTTCGCCATAGCGTCCGCGCGAAGAACATCGGTGAGAAGGAAAAAGTTCTTCTCTCCTAATCCCTGCAAAAGCTTTTTTGTCTGTTTTTCGGTGAATTCTCCGCCGTTTTCCTTTGACGGCTTTGTGTAATGCTTTTCAATGAGCGCCTTGACAACCTTTATCGTGTCGTTGTCCTTTTTAAGACGCTTTAATATATCGACCGCCATTTCTGCCGATATTTCCTCGTGACCGTAAAAATGCCCGATACCCTTTTCGTCAACAGAAAAACAGCGCGGTTTTCCTATATCGTGAAAAAGCATAGAGAGCCTTATAACTTTTTCGAGGACAGCAACAGAAACCGATTTTGCGATATGCTCCCAGACGGTATAGATATGATAGGGGTTATGCTGTTCAAAGTCTATGCAAGGCTTTATTTCGGGGATAAACACCGCTAAAACCTCTGCGTATTCCATAAGGACATCAAAGACATTTTCGCCCATTATAAGCTTGTCAAGTTCTGCTGAAATGCGCTCTGCCGATATTTCATTAAGACCGTTTTTGAGATTGAAAATCTCAAAGCGTGTTTTGTCTTCGATCTTGAATGAAAGCTCCGAACAAAATCTCACCGCTCGCATTATACGGAGCTTATCCTCACAAAATCTTTC
>CALZLD010000081.1 GCA_945788225.1 uncultured Clostridia bacterium | reverse complement strand
AGAATATTGTCCTCAATCCTTACATTATCCCCTGCCGACGGAGAAATTCCCTCTTTTCTGAAAATCCCTCTTGCTTTACATTCAGATACGCCTTCGGGAGTCTTCACAAAGTAAAGACCCCCGACAGCTTTTATTATTATACCGATATTTTTGTCAAGGCTCATATTCAATATCCCTTTGCCTCTTCAAATGCATAGCTGTTGTACGACACCTGATAATACTTGCCCGTTTCAAAGTCCATAACATATTCGGCAAGCTTTACAGGTCTTGTTCCGTAAGCGTATTTTACCTCAACAATGACTGTTTTTGTTTCATTTCCCGAAATAGTCAGCTGAATGCTGTCTTTTCTGTAAACATCCGAAACAGCCTCCGACGCTATCTCGTTTCCGTCAACATAAACGGTGAAGGTATATGCTCCGTCAGCGTCTGACGGAATATCAACGGTGAGATAATAGGATTTTTCCTTCACAACTCCCGTACTTACATCGAGTACAATTTCCGTTCCCGGTCCTACTATTTCAAGGTATTCAACCGACTGGCTGAGAACCGTTCCCTCAGGCTCTTTGGAGTCAACGGGGTTTATCTTTGTCACAAGCTTCTTTTCGGTGAGAAGCTTTGTTGCGTCCTCTATGCTCATTCCTACAAGCTTGGGAACGATAACATCCTCCTGCTCGGGACCAAGGCTGACATAAACCGTTATCGAAGAACCGTACTTTACGCTCTGGTTTGCGGGCGGGTCTGTTTCTATAACAAAGCCTGCCGTGACATTTTCATCAATACGGCTTGTGGTGTTTGCATAAAAGCCTGCGTCTTTAAGAATAGCCACAGCTCTTGTCTGCTCATAGTTGCTCACATCGGGCACAGGTATCATTCTTACTCCACGGCTTATCTTGACCTTTATCTCTCTGCCTGCCTTAACGGACGAGCCCTCCGATATAGGCTGTTCAATGATAACTCCCGTGGGGTATTCCGAATATTCCTCCGAAAGCTCGACAATGCGGAAATATGGGTACTGGGACTGAGCGTCCGTAATAGTCATTCCCACAAGGTTCGGCATCGTATATGTTTCAACGCCGTAGGGCGAAATTATCTTTATAATCATATTTGTTATAAAGAATGCCGCAATGATAACTACCGCCGCTGTTATAGCTCCCAGAACGGGGACGATAAGCGACCTTCCGCCGCCTCTTCTGCGGTCGTCATAGTCATCATCGTCATCGTCATAATCGTCGTCGTAATCGTCGTAATCATCGTCGTCGTAATCGTCATATTCGGGCTTTGACTTTGCTTTTTGTTTAAACATCTTCGGCACCTTTGATTTTATCTTGTTTCTGTCTATATCAACAGTTCCGCCTTCGGTTTTGCCTGAGCTTACAGGCTCAAAGTATCTTGTGTTTTCGTCAACGGGCGGAGTGAGGTATTTGTACTCGAATACAATACTCGGATTTCTCTTGAATTCCTCGATATCCTTTATCATCTCGGAAGCCGACTGATAACGCTTTGAAGCGTCCTTCTGCATTGCTCTTATAACGATATCTTCAAGGCCTTCGGGGATAGTTTCGTTTATCTCTCTCGGGTTTTTCGCCTTGCTCTGCATATGCATAAGAGCGACTGAAACGGGATTATCCGCGTCAAAAGGCTTTTGTCCCGTCAGCATTTCATAGAGCATTACTCCGACGGAGTAAATATCGCTCTTTTCGTCCGTTATATCTCCCCTTGCCTGTTCGGGACTGATATAGTGAACCGAGCCTATCGCCTTGTCAGAGAGCGTTTTGCCCTCTTCTCTTGCAAAGCGTGCAATACCAAAGTCCATCACCTTTATCGTTCCGTCGGGGAAGAGCATAATGTTCTGCGGTTTTATATCCCTATGAACAATTCCTCTGTCGTGAGCGTGCTGTAACGCGCGGAGTATCTGGATAATGAAATGTATAGCGTCCTTCCATTTAAGGATACCCTGCTGTTCCATAAATTCTTTAAGGGTGATACCGTCTATATATTCCATTACAATGAACTGTATTTTCTCGGTAAAGCCGACATCGTAGATTTTCACGATATTCGGGTGCGACAAAACGGCGATAGCTTTCGACTCGTTCCTGAACCTTCTTAAAAATTCGTCGTCGTTTGAAAACTCGGTTTTAAGAATTTTTACGGCAACAACACGGTCGTCGATAATATCTATCGCTTTATAGACATCAGCCATTCCGCCTATGCCGATAAGCTCGGTTATCTCATAGCGTCCGTCCAACTTTTTGCCTATATTTCTGTCCATCTGTTTCACTCCTATGAAATAGTAATAAAAAGACCATTCAATATATTATATCATAAATTACCTATCAATGCAAGGGTAATATTGTCCCTGCTTTTCGGCAAAGCAAGCTCAATGAGCCGTTCTGCGTTTTCTTCTATGTTGCCGTTGTTCACAACGCAAAAAATCTCGTCGTCGGTGCAATAGCTTGACAGACCGTCCGAGCATAAAAGCAACTTTCCGTTATCGACAATGTTCTTTTCAAAATAATCTATGTCAACTACAGATGAAGCTCCCACCGCCCTTGTTATATAGTTTCTCTGCGGATGAGTGGGAATTTCCTCTTTGGATATTTCACCTTTTTCATAAAGAAATCTCACAACGGTGTGGTCCTTTGTTATCTGCTCCATACCGTCCTTTGTGATAAAATACGCTCTGCTGTCGCCCACATTTACAATCTGAGCAACGCCGTTTCTCACAAAAGCGATAACGCAGGTAGTTCCCATTCCCTTTTTGCTCTCGTCCTCAGCCGCCGCAGCAAAAACCGCCGCATTAGCCGCCGAAACAGAGGATATAAGAATGTTTCTTATGGAATTCGAGTCATAGTTTTCTGAGTAACCGAAAAGAATTCTCTTTTTGATAATATTTACGGCAGTTTCAGCCGCAAAGCCTCCCGCGTTTTCTCCGCCCATACCATCGCAGAGAATTGCTATCACCGAGCCGTCATCGAGAACAGAAGTATAAACTCTGTCCTGATTTTCCGACCTTTTTCCTATATTTGTGTTAGATACGACCTTCATTTTCGGTTCACTTCCCTTTTGTCATATTTCATATTCTCGTCTTAACTGTCCGCAGGCGGCGTTGATATCGCTTCCCAGAGTTCTTCTCACGGTAGCGTTAAGTCCGCCCTCTTCAAGATAATGCTGAAATCTTCTCACCGATGAAGTATCGGTCTTAAAATTGCGCTCTTTTATCTTATTCACGGGAATGATGTTGACATGACAGTTCATTCCGCGAAGCAATGAGATAAGCTCGTTTGCGGTTTCTCTGTCGTCATTTACGCCGTTTATCAGCGCGTATTCAAAAGAAATCCTCCGCCCCGTTTTTTCAATATATTTCTTGCAGGCGGCAATAAGCTCTTCAATCGGGTATCTGTCGTTTACGGGCATAATCTCGCTTCTCTGCTTATTATTGGCGGCGTGAAGCGAAATAGACAATGTAAGCCCGAATTTATGCTCTGACAGTTCGTTTATTCTGTTGACAAGTCCGCAGGTAGAGAGCGAAAGGTGTCTAAGGCTCATATTGTTGCCATCGGGCGATGAAACAAGCCCCAAAAACTTTATCACATTGTCATAGTTGTCAAGAGGTTCGCCTATTCCCATCATAACAATGCTTGAAATTTTCCGTCCGCTGTCCTTTTCTGCGGTGTAAATCTGCAAAAGCATTTCCGAGGGAGTTAAATTTCTTTTAAACCCTGCTATTGTCGAAGCGCAGAATTTGCACCCCATTTTACAGCCGACCTGCGTTGAGATACAAATGCTGTCGCCGTGGTGATAGTCCATAAGAACGCATTCTATGTGGTTACCGTCTGATAATTCATAAAGATATTTTATCGTGCCGTCTATCTGCGAACATAGCTTTTTCACTATTTTAAGCTGTAAAATTTCAAATTTTTCATCAAGCTTTTCTCTTAAAGCAGAAGAAATATTCGTCATCAAAGAAAAATCAAATACTCTTTTTATATGAAGCCACTCAAAAATCTGCTTTGCACGGAACTTTTTTTCGCCCATCGAAAGAAGCGCAGTTTCAAGCTCACTAAGGCTCATAGAAAGAATATCAAGCTTTTCCATATCACCCTATCCTCCTGATTTTTGAGATAAAAAAGCCGTCCCCGTTGAAATGATGAGGAAAAACAGTAGCCTTGTAACTTCCGAACGGTTCGCCAAGTTCCGAAAGAAAGGGTATTCCCTCAAATTCGTCCTTGTGTTTTTCAAGGAATTTGTCGATAACTTCGTCATTTTCCGCCCTTGAAAGCGAACAGGTCGAATAGACAAGCTCACCGCCGACTTTAAGATACCTTGACGCATTTTCAAGGATTTTATACTGAATTCCGGGCAGTTTTTCGGTATCTTCAAGGGGTTTGTATTTTATTTCGGGCTTTTTTGATATTACCCCAAACCCCGAACAGACAACATCGCAAAGAATTTTGTCCGCTTTGGGAATTTTTTCGTTAAATACAGTAGCGTCGCCGACTTTTGCCTCAATCGAAGTAAGTTTCAAACGCTCTGCGCCTTTTTTTATCAGTTTTACCCTGTTTTCGTGCAGGTCGAATGCGAGAATTTTACCCTTATCGCCCATAATTTCGGCGATTGTAAAGGCTTTTCCTCCGGGCGCCGAGCATACATCGAGAACGGTTTCTCCCGCCTTTGCACCCAAAGCCATAGCGCAAAGCTGAGAAGAAATATCCTGGATATGAAAACAGCCTTCTTTGAAAAGCAGATTGTTTTCAATGTCCGAAAAAGATTTTGTTGTAAAACAGTGAGAAATGCTCAAAAACTCGTCACATTCAATTCCATAACTCGTCATACGAGTTATGAATTCATCGTCCGAGATTTGAGTATTATTTATACGCATTGTAATATTATTATCATTTTCAACAGAATGTTGAAGAATGTTTTCTGTATTTTCCTTGCCGTAGTCCGTTATCCACTTTGAAATAAGCTCAACAGGGCAGGAATATTTAACAGAAAGCGCAGAAATTTCGTCATAGGGCAAAGAAAATTTCTTTCCGTTTCTGATAAATCCGCGTAAAATTGCATTTATCATTCCCTTTGCGCTCGATTTTTTGAACTCCGAAGCTAAACTTACAGACTCGTTAACCGCCGCATTTTCGGGCACTGATGGCATATACAAAAGCTGATAAAGACCTGTTCTTAAAATGAGCAGAACCTCAATATCAAGCTTGTTTATCGGTTTTTTAAGGTATGAAGAAAGGATATAATCGAGGGCGATTTTTCGCTCAACAGTGCCGTAAAACAGCCTGCTCGCGAACTTTTTGTCCCTTTGCGAAAGCTCGTTGAAAGAACGCTCGTTATCAAGCACAATATTTGAAAAAGCGCCCTTTTCCATTCGGGCAAGTAGCTTAACAGCAACGCTCCTTGCTGACGACATATAAAAACCTCCGCAAAAAATTATGAAAGAACTGTACCCTTTGTGATTTTATTTCCTCTTAAATAATCGGCGGTTTTCATTCTTTTTCCGCCCTCTGCCTGAATTTCGTCGATAGCTATTCCGTTGCCGTCGCCACAAGCGATGACAAAGCTTTCGGCATCAGTAATTTCGCCCGATTTTCCTTTAATATCGGGGACAATATGGGATTTATAAAGCTTTATTCTCTTTCCGTCAAGGTTTGCAGTAGCGCAAGGCCAGTCGGAAAGACCTCTTATCTGATTGTGAATTTCTCTTGCGGACTTTGAAAAATCCACAGGACACATATCTTTTGTAAGCATAGGCGAATAACAGCTTTCTTCGTCGTTCTGCTTTATAGGTGTAATATTCCCCGATTTTACGGCATTTATTGTTTCAATGAGAAGCTCTGCGCCCAAAAGAGAAAGGCGGTCGTGAAGCTCGGAGGCTGTTTCGTTTTCGCCTATTTCCGTTGATTTTTTGAGAAGAATGTCCCCTGTGTCAAGACCCTCAGCCATAAGCATTGTCGTTACTCCCGTTTCCTTTTCGCCGTTTAAAACGCTCCACTGAATAGGCCCTGCGCCACGGTATTTAGGCAAAAGTGATGCGTGAACATTGATACAGAAATGCTTGGGGATATTCAGAACAGAAAGGGGCAGAATTTTCCCGTAAGCGACAACTATTATTAAGTCGGGTTTCAGATTATTAAGTATCTCTGACGACTTTTCGGCGTCCTCACCTTTTTTAAGGCTCTGGGGTTGATAAACGGGGATATTATGCTCCATAGCGACAACCTTTACGGGAGGAGGAGTGAGTTTATACCCTCTGCCCTTTGGCTTATCGGGCTGAGTAAAAACTGCCTGCACCGTATTATCGCTTTCTATCAGGGCTTTTAAGCAGGGAACGGCAAAATCGGGCGTTCCCATAAAAACGATATTCATACCTTTCCTCCGTTCAGTAAATGTTACTCTTCATCGGGGTCAACATATTCATCGACAAGGTCAACAAAAAGTATTCCGTCAAGATGGTCTGTTTCGTGACAAGCGGCACGACAATGAAGTCCCGTGAAGGCTCTTTCAACGGTATTTCCGTTTCTGTCCTGAAAACGAACAACGCATTTTTTAGGTCTTTTAACATATCCGAAAACATTGGGGCAGGAAAGACAACCCTCAACATCACGCTGTCTGCCCGATTTTTTTATAATAACAGGGTTAATCATTTCGACGATTTCAGCCTCGTCCTCGTGGTCTTTGTCCACATCTTCAAGAAGTCGGATAAGGGCATATCTTCGCATAATTCCCACCTGGGGAGCGGCAAGTCCCGCGCCGTTGGCGTTGATAAGGGTTTCACGCATATCGTCAAGAATTGCCCAGAGCTTTTCGTTGAATTCGGTAACGGGCTTGCATTTTTTTCTTAAAATTTCATCGCCTTTTTTTACTATATTTCTTATTGCCATTTTTATTCCTCCATTTTAAAGACCTATATCTCCGTTGATGTCTATGTAAACCGAAACATTCGAGAAATTTTTATATTCAAACATACGCGCATAAACGCTTCCTATATATTTTCTGAAGCTTTCGGTATTTTTTGTCTTGATAACGATTTTGTAGCGGTATTTTCCGTTTATTTTGCCGAGCACGGCTCTTGACGGTCCGAGAACGCGCATAGGAAAATCGTGCGGAATATCGCCGAGCTGTTTTTTCATCTCGCTTTCAAAGATGAGAGCGGCGTTTTCAGCGTCCTTTTCAATAAGAGAAGAAAAGCCGACGACGCATATATCGCAGTAGGGCGGATAGATGAGCGCCTTTCTTACGGCTATTTCCTGGCTGTAAAAACCCTCGTAGTCCTGATTTGCGGCAAGGTTTAAGACATAGTGGTCGGGCACAAAGGTCTGAAGTATCGCTCTGCCCGATTTTTCGCCTCGTCCCCCTCTTCCCACAACCTGAGTAATAAGGGAAAAGGTGCGCTCGTATCCGCGGAAATCGCCCGAAAAAAGTGCTTTATCGACGGAAATTACTCCGACTAAGGTGACATTCGGGAAATCGAGCCCTTTTGCTATCATCTGGGTGCCTATCATAAT
>CALZLD010000080.1 GCA_945788225.1 uncultured Clostridia bacterium | reverse complement strand
GCGATGTGTCCGTCACCTCGTCAACGGCAACGGCAGAATTTTTCTTTATCATAAGTTCAATTTCATCGCCCGAAAAGTACATTTTAGGGATAAACTTCAATGCGCTCGTTTCCATAAGAGTAGTTGTAAGAAGTCCCTTTGCAGTCTCGGACGGGCCTCTGAAAACTACCGTTATTGTTCCCATTATAAAAAACAACAGAAACAACAAAGTAAGCCCTAAAAGAATAAATATTCTCGAAACGATTTTCGGTCTGCCTTTTTTGACGGAATCAATTTCTGTCTCGTCGTCAATCTCGGCAAAACGGATATTTTCATACATAGCTTCTATTTCTTCCTTTTCGTCTGAAAAATAAAATCACGCTGAACCTGAAAGCTTATGAGGAACAGAACAAAGTCCGTCACAAGCTTCATAAGCACCTCGTTGAAGTGAGTAAGCCTTACCAAGAAATATACTCCGAAGTAGGCAAGAACTGTCTGAACGACGCAGAGAAGATAGTACCGCCATATTGTCGCTTTGACATCTGACCTGCTTTTGAATACCGCCTTGAAGTTGAGAAAATAATTTACAATTGACGATATAACTCTCGCTATTGCCGTCGCAATAAAAAGCTGTTGCTTTGCGGGCAGAAATGCAAAAAGCTTTACAAATAATGCAAAGAGCAGAACATCCACAACGCAGGAAATTATCGACGCCGACGCAAATTTTATCAGTATCTTTAAAATCCTCAACGAGTCTTTAAAGGTGTTGTAGTGGCTTGATTTGTTTTCTTCTATGTAAATGGTTTCAATCTTTACTTCTTCGATTTCAATGCCTAAGCGTTTTGTTTCAAGAAGCATATTCGTTTCATACTCAAAACGCTCACCCTTGGTCTTTAAAAATTCTCTTGCGGCAGCATTTCCCATAGCGCGAAGTCCTGTCTGGGTATCCGATATCGAAAGACCGCATATCAGCCTGAACAGAAAGGACATCGTTCTGTTGCCCATACGGCTTCTTGTGGGGACATTGCTTTTGCTGAAATCGCGGGCGCCGAGTATAAGAACATTTTCCTTTTCACCCAGAGCATTTGCACATCGGACAATATCCTCGGGAGAATGTTGGTTGTCGCCGTCGCAAAAAACAATGCCGTCAAACCTGTCGGCAAAATTCGTTAGATAATACTCGATACCGGTTTTCATCGCTCTGCCCTTGCCCTTGTTGACATCGTGAGTAAGAACAACGCAGTCGTCGCCTTTGAGCCTGTCAAAGTATTCACTGCTTTCGCTTCCGTCGTTGACGAGTATTATCTGTTCAAAACCGCTTTTTCTCAGTCCCGTAACAACATCTATGAGCTTTTCATCGGGATTTAAAGACGGCACAATAGCACAGACTTTCATTTTTTCCTCCTTAAGACAAACGCTCCCCCAAGCTTTGTCTTTAACAAATATTATGCTACAATTATAATACAACATAGCCGTATTTATTTCAACCGATTTTCAAAACTGACATTATTTTGTAATAATTTAAACAGAAAAGCCCGATTATATCAAATCGGGCTCTCTTTTATATTTCGCTGACAGCTAAAATTTCACTTATAACCTGCTCTCTTACTGCCGAAAATGCAGTCACTCTTCTGAGCATAGATATTCTGCTGAGCTTCATCATTTCAAGGATTGCGGCAACCTTGTCCATACAGCTTACTACAAAGCTTTCGTTATATCGGGGAGGAACAATTGTCAAAGGCCACATATGCTTTTCAATGATGTCCATTTCCATAAGGCTTAAATCAAAATTTTCATACGCATTGTCAAGAGCCTTTTTTGAATGAACAAAACCGTGCATACGGAAAAAGTCCTTAGGGCTTCTCACCTTGACGGGAATATCGTGCCAGTCGTAAAGGAAAAGGTCGTGAAGAAGTCCTCCTCTTGCGGCGGCATAGTAATTAAGACCAAGCGCACGGCAAACAACAAAGCTGAGGTATGAAACAAGTATGCAGTGCTCTAAGGTTGAAACATCGGAATGCTGGATATACTGCGACATTTTCTGCACAACGGGAGAATCAATAATGCCGTGTATGCAGTGTCTGTATTGCACATAGCTGGTAAGTCTCATTTATTGCAGTCCTTTTTAAATAAAATCATACAATGTAATTATACTCTGTCTTTATCTGAATATCAATAGAAAATTTCCCCAAATTGTAAATTTTCTGTTAAAGCCAGTAGCTGTACTCGCTCATCCGCCAGCCGTCCTCGGTTTTTATCATTGTGAAAAAGTGTTCTTCATAATGGGTTTCGGTCTCGGTTTTGTCAAGCTCGCCGAGCTGTGCTATCCCATGCCACGAATACACCGCGGTCATCGCAAACCTTATTTTATCACCGCTTTGCGATACAACATAAAAATCGCAGTCTTTATATGAAATATCAGGCTCACGCGCTCTGTCGCAGAAAAGAAGTTCTCCTCCGTCGCTTATATATGTGTCGCCGAGGAATATTTCTTCGGTGTATTCCTTTGTAAAGGCTGTCCTGATATAATCATACATCTCGTCATAAGAAACGCCCGTTCTCATATAATGATACTCGTTGCCGTCCTCTGATTTTCGCGGAGCCTTCTCATATTCGCCCGAAAGTCCGAAGCTTTGGGAAGTTACACTCATATAGGTCATATAATACGCCTTTTTCCATATATCCTTCTGCTCTGCGTTGAGAAAATCGGGGCAGGGCGATGAGAAAAATTCCTTGTCGGAGTAATTTTCAAGCGTTGCTGTGAACGGAAGATATTTTTCTTCTTCTGTGATTTCTGTATGAGCAGTAGTTTTTTCTGTCACGCTCTGCGGTCTGTTATCATTTTTGTTTCCCGAACATCCCGAGAAGAAAAACATCGCACAAACAAGCGCAAAAGACACAAGCTTTAACTTTTTTATTTCAAGGCACCGCCTTTCATTCAGATTTTAAGGACAAATACGCAAAAGCAAACCATAATGGCAAGGAAAACAGCGTTCATAGCAGTAAACACAAGAAGATACCTTTTTGTATCGGCATTTTCGCTTTTTGAATAAAGCTTTAAGGAGATAAGACTTGCAAGGGACGCCACGGGAGTTCCCAGGCAACCCACATCAACGCCGAGCAATAATGCGGCGGCGTTATCGGTAAAGCCTGAGAGCATAACAGCCGCAGGAACATTGCTTATCACCTGACTTATTGCAACAGCCGATAAAAATTCCCTGCCTTCTATTATTTCACTTACCGCAAGGCTTATCTGCGGAATTGCACGAAGATTTCCCACAAAGACGAAAAACGCCACAAATGTGAGCAAAAGGCAGTAATCGACCTTTGCAAAAATCTTTCTGTCAAAGATAAGCGCCGCAATAATTGTCACCGCAAGGCATACTCTGTAATCGACAAGCCTTAGTACCGTCGCCATACATACTGCGAAGAGTACGGCATAAACTACGAGCTTTTTCTTGTCGGTTATTTTCTGCTCCGATGAGCCGTTGTTTTCTATTTTGTCGCTTTTTCTTATTATTGCCGAAAAAAAGACAAGTATCGCTCCCAGAGCAACGGCAGGCAGAACTATTTTAACAAAATCTATCGCCGAAAGCGAAAAATAATCATAAATATAAAGGTTCTGCGGATTTCCGACAGGCGTTGCCATACTGCCTAGGTTTGCGGCAATGGTTTCAAGCACAACGGCAAAGATAAGTCTGCCCTTTTTCTCCGTTCCGAAAACGCTCACCGTAAACGGAACAAAAGTGATAAGCGCAACATCGTTTGTTATCAGCATTGAACTGAAAAACGCCGCGGCGGTAAGAGCAAGAATTACCGTTCTTTCGCTTTTTGCATTGTTCATTATCTTCTCTGAAAGAACGCCGAAAAGGTTTGTCCCTATCACTCCCGCAACAACGAGCATAAGGCAGAAAAGCAGAACGATTACCGAATAATTTATATATCCAAGATATGCCGCGGACGGCGGGACAAAAAACATCGTCACCGCCGCCGCAACAAGTGAAATTACAAGAACAATTTCATTTTTAAGAAATAATAAAATCTTTTTCATATCTTTATCTGTAAATATAGAGTGGAACATCCTTGTCGCTTATCTTTGCGACATACTGGAACTTTGTTTCCGCCGCGTCGTCATAAATGGGCTGTTTTGAAAGAACTATCTTTACAACTTCGCCCTCGCTGACATCGTGCGCCTCTATTATGTAGGTGTTGGGGTCCGAGGTTTTTCTCAAAAGTCTTGCAACATTATAAACATGGTCGCCCGTTGTGATAACCGACGGACTTCCGCTTGCAAGCTCTGCTTCAAGAGCCTCAAATGCCTTGTCGCCGTTTGCACCGAAGGAAAATATCTCAGCCTTTGACGAAAGATGAAGATTGTCATAATACTTTATTGCGGCGACTATCTTCTTATCCTCAGATGAAATTTTTGAAATATTGACTATTGCTGTTTCGTAATTTTCAAACGGAGCAAGCTTCTGGAATGTGATTATCTTGATGACCTTTAAAAGTCCGTCGTCCTCTGTCGCTTCGCCCGAATATCTCTTTATGCCCGTTTCCATTCCCTTTGATTGCAGGAACTGCTTTGTTTCATCGGTATAGTAAAGCGTGCCGTCGGTGACATGTTTAAAGTCCCATTTATCCTGCATAATAAGATAGCTTCGGTAATCCTTTGCACAGTCAAGCGCAAGGTCGCACAAATTCTGCTTTGTATCACCGAAAAATGCGTGGTCGGATATGTCGTAGCCTTCTATACTTCCGCCCTTTACGCTCTTATAGCCGTCTTCTTTGAGATTGAGTCTGCCCGAATAATAAAGCTTGTTTATCATAGCCGTTCCGAGAGCGGAACCTTCTATATTTTCCGTTGTCGGCATACCGAATCTTAAACCGTCTTCCTTATAGTTGTATCCCGTGTCGGAGATAACGAACATATCGCCCGTTTTTTCGTCATTTTCAGAAATCTGGTTTTCGGATATGATAGAGCATATTTTATCGGCAACGGGTTCAAGACCTTCAGCGTTTGAAACATGGAAGAACATTCCGTTTGTCTGATTTGCTATGTCAAGAAGATACGATTCAGTAATCTGCTTGCCAAGACCTATCGTGATAACGGTGATATTCTTTTCGTTGCAATAATCAACGGCAGTTCTTTCTGCGGCGGTGTTGGGCGTAGTTGTGTTGCCGTCGGTGAGAAGAACTATATAATTGCGGCAAAGCTTGTTGTCGTCAAACTCTTCCGCCGCTTTGCGTAAGGCATAGGCAATATTCGTTCCGTCAAAGGTTTCTTTGCCCGTTACTATACTGTTTATTCTCTTTTCGGTCTTGCTCGGATTGTCGTTTATCTCAATGAGTGTTGTATAGTTGCCCGTAAATTTTCCCGCTCCGAACGAAACATCATAAAGTCCGTCCATAATGCTCACGGCAAGGTCAACTCTGCGGAAATCCACATCGTTTTCCTCTGAGCCTTCACATTGTTCAAGGGGATACATAGAGCCCGAATTGTCTATGAGGAAGAAAACTCTAACAGGCTTTTCGCTCTCTATCATTTCCTTGTCGCCGAGAACATAAACACCGTCTTTTGTAATGTCTGCGGATATGTTTTTGCCCTCTGTCTTTGTTCCGCCGACTTCTTCAAATTTTGAGGTAGAAGGGTCAACCTTATATATTCTCAGATTTGAAACAGAGCTTCCCCATCTTGAAAGCGCTTCATCGTCAACTGCAAAAGAAAGCTTTACGGTGCTTGACGATTTTACAGAATAAAGCTCGCAAAGTTCGCCTATTACTCCCGGATAATTTGCAAGAGCCGATGAATACTCTGCTACCTGTGTGCCGTAAACATTCGCGTTGCCATTCATCTCGGCAGTAGCTATTCCGACGGTTTCTTTTCTTGTGAACTGAACCGATTTATCGGGAGTTTTTCCGTCGGTGGATTTGTTTTTCGGACCTAAGCCCGCAAGTATCTCAACGCCGTCCGTAAGTCCGTCACCGTCGCTGTCGGTGTTATTAGGGTCCGAAATATTCTTTGAAATCTCATAAGCGTCCGAAAGTCCGTCGCCGTCGCTGTCGGCAAGATAAAGGCTCAGTCCGCGCGACTCTTTATCGTAATCCGAAACTTTTTTGTCGTAATTTTCCTTGGTAAGTTCCATTGAAGAAACGCCGACAGAGGCAAGCTCGCCCGATGTTTCTATTATGTAGTCTTTATTAAGACTGTTTGCATATATTCCTGCAAAGATATATACGGCGATAACTGCGACAACGCCGATTATAATTCCTCTTAAACGCTGTTTCTTTTCCTCTTCGGTTCTGTATACGGCGCGCTTGTGCTTGGCATAACTCTGCTCGGGCTTGATATTATCCGCCGTAACATCACGCTTTTTTTCATCCTTCATCATATCGATTTTAAGCGGAGGAAGCTCGTCGAAAGAACGCAGACCGTCATATCTTCCGTTTCTTAAAGTCTTTGAGTTGTCAACCTTTTTTTCTCTCGCTTTTGAAAGGTCGAGTTCGTCCATCTCGCCTTTTGCGGGTTCGGGGATTATATTGAAACCGTCGTCGGGTTTATATGGCATGATACATTGCTCCTTTTTGTGATATGAGTACAATACTCTATGATATATTATAGCATATCATCTTATGCAATTCAATGATATATTTGCTTAAAATACCCTGTCAGTTTGTTGCATAATGCCTTGAAAAATCAAAAAAATATTGACTATCAATATATAATATGGTATAATAAGCTTTGAATTTTTAAAAAACATCTTGCAAGGAATGATAATATGAACGATATAGCTCAGTTTTTTGCCGATATGGCAAACAGTCTTTATACGGACTTTTATGCCTGCTTTATTAGAGAGGACCGCTATCTTCTGCTGCTTGAAGGTATCGGGGTAACCATCAAGGTATCTGTTCTCGCGGTCATCATAGGTATCATAATAGGTATGATAATCGCTCTGTGCAACCTTTCAAACTCAAAATTTCTGAATTTCATCGGCAAGGTTTATACCGATGTGATAAGAGGAACACCGTCCGTAACCCAGCTTATGATAATCTATTTTGTCGTTTTTGCAACGGTTTATATCGACAAATGGATAATCGCCGCAATAGCATTCGGAATAAATTCGGGCGCATATGTTTCTGAGATTATCCGCGCGGGAATAATGTCAATCGATAAAGGACAGACCGAGGCAGGCCGTTCATTAGGGCTCAACGCCGTTCAGACAATGACGCATATCGTCATTCCGCAGGCAGTAAAGAACATCTTCCCTGCGCTCTGCAACGAATTCATCGTTCTTATAAAAGAAACCGCCATTGTCGGATATGTGGGACTTATGGACATTCAGAAAGCGGGCGACTTCATAAAAAGCGCAACTTTCAAGCCGTTTATGCCCCTTATGGCGACAGCGGTAATATACTTTATAATAATAAAGGTACTCACCCTTGCTCTCGGCGTAATCGAGAAACAGCTGAGAAAATCGGAAGTAAGATAAGGGAGGGACTTTAAATGATAAAGGTAAAAAATCTTCACAAACATTTTGGCGACCTCAATGTTCTTGACGGCATTGACGAGCATATCGCCCAGGGTGAAGTCGTTGTCGTGATAGGTCCTTCGGGTTCTG
>CALZLD010000079.1 GCA_945788225.1 uncultured Clostridia bacterium | reverse complement strand
CAGCGAAACCAAAACAAAAAGGACGGTTTTCACCGTCCTTTAATCTATCTTCTTCGCCTGAACCTCAGTATCAGCCTTAAAAGCTGCAACGCCATTCCGATAGCGCCTGCAACATAGGTCATCGCGGCGGCAAAAAGAACCTTTTTCGCTCCCGAAAGCTCCTCCCCCGAGAGTATTCCGCTTTCGTCAAGAATTCTTATCGCTCTGCGCGACGCGTTGAATTCAACGGGCAAGGTGATGAGCGAGAACAGAAGTCCCAGCGAAAAAAGCAGTATCCCTGCCGAAATAATTACCTGATTATAATTCATAAAACAGCCGATGAGTATAACAGGCAGTGAAAGCCTTGTTCCGATATTGACAACGGGGACAATAGCCGAGCGTATCTTTATGGGGACATACCCCTCGGAGTGCTGTATAGCGTGACCTGCTTCGTGGGCGGCAACTCCCACGGCGGCTATTGAGTCAGAGCCGAAAACCGAGTCGCTTAAATTGAGCGTCTTGTTCATCGGGTTGAAGTTATCGGTCAAATCGCCGTTTATGTGGTTTACAGAAACATCGTATATCCCTGCGCCGTTTAATATGCGCCTTGCCGCTTCGTCGGCAGAAAGCCCCGACTGCGTTCTCTCCTTCGACCATCTGTTAAAGGTGGATTTTACTCCTGTCGAGGCGATGAGCGAGATGACAACCGCGATTATCGCAAGGATATATGTGTAATCAAAATAATACGGGTTAATGTAATAGGGCATAAGCAATACCTCCTTTGCCTGACGGTATTATTCCGCTTTTAAAGAGGAATATTACAACCACAGGCTGAACTGAGCAACTCTCCATCCGTTTTCTGTCTTGACGATAGAATAGTTGAATGTTTCGCTCCACTCCTTTTCGTTGTCGGGGAGCTTGTTGTATTCCTCTTCGCTGTATACTTCAATACCGCTGTAATGCGCTGTAAGAGTGAATTTCAGCTCGTTTTCATCAGAAGAAACAAGCTCAAAGGTTCTGCCGACATAGAAGATGTTCGAGCCTCTTGCACCATCTCCGCAGATAAGCTCTCCGTCAAGGTTCTGATAGTAATAATCGTTGAGGAAAAGGCTTTCTGCAAGTTCGTCTGTAAAAATCGAACGGATATATTTTTCAAAGCTGTCATAGCTGACGCCCGTTCTGAAAAAATCATAAGGCTTGTCGCCGTTGAGAATAACGGGCACCGTTCCGTTTTCGGGAGTAAGTCCAAGACTTGTACTGCAAGAACTCATACTTACGATATAGTGTGCGTTAGCAAAAGCTTCGCCCTGCTCTTCGTTGAAAAATTCGGGCAGGTCCATATAGTAAGCGTCCTTGAATTTCATATCCGAAAGCTTTTTGTCAAATTCGCGCAGATTTACAGCAGGTGTTACAGCGGTCGTTTCGGATGTTTCCGCCGTTGTTTCTTCAGGGGTTGTTTCCGTCGGGGTTTCCGTCTGCGGAACGGTGACGGGGGGTTCATTCTCGCCCGTGACAAAGGTACAAGCCGCAAGAGCCGTACAAGCCGCCAATGCGAGAAGTACGATAAGTGCTTTTTTCATTTTTCATTTTCTCCTTGTTTGCATATTTAAACGCTATTTCGCTTCTGAAAGCGTAATACCGTTGTTGCCGAGCGGTATCTCGTGGTCGAGACCGACGAATTTTCCGTTCTGTTGCCACAAAACCTCTTTGACAAAGTTGTACTTTTCGCTGTCCCAGGTCTTGAAGTCGTCAAGGACAAGTCCGCCCGTGTCGCCCGAGTTTGCCTGATAGCACCAGAATGTGTGATTGAGTTTGTTTTCCTTGATAAGCTGACGCATATAGGTCATCCATTTAAGGTTGGGGTCCCTCATAAATCCGCCCCATTCGCCGATAAGCAGTGGAGCAACATTCTGGTCGTGGATATAGAACCAGTTGTCATACCAGCAATCGTCCATAAGAGTTTTATATGTGTAATTCTTTTTGAACCAGGGCTGTTCATAAACCGTCGGGCCGTAATCGTGCGGCGAGTAGACAAGCTTGTTCTGATATTTGCCGAGGTTTATGGGATAATCCTTGACGCCTCTTAAATTTCCACCCCACCAGGTTGTATAGTAGTCCGCCATATTTGTTGAGGTGAAGTTGTTTGTCTTGGGGTTTATGGGGTAGCTTTCCGTTCCCTCAACGAGTATAAGCACATTCGGGTTTTTGGCAAGAACTTTCTTTGCGGCTGTTTCTGCTGTATACTTCCAGTTGTTCTGAGAAGTAGAGTTGTTCCAGATAGCCATATTGCTGATGCCCTCAGAGGGCTTTCCGTGAGGCTCGTTTTTAAGGTCGTATGCAATAATCGTGTCGTTGTTCTTGTATCTTTCCGCCATCCATTCAAGCGCACGATAGTAGTTGTTCACCGAGGTGTTCGATGTATACCAGAGGTTTGTCATATGCCCCATAGGGTCGGTGTCCGCCGAGTGAATGTCAATTATTATCTTTATTCCGTAAGCCTCGCAGAGCTCAACCACATAATCGAATATTTCAAGGCTGTTCTTGCCGACAATATTCGGGTTGAGCGCCTGATTGAAGTTTGCCGACGGGCAGTTTCCTGCCTCCCACTGATTGACAAGCTGAGCCGAAATCGGAATACGAAGAACATTGAAGCCGTGGTCGGCAATAGACGAAAGCGAGCTTTCAAGGTTGCTGTTCCAGAGTCCGTCAAAAAGGTTTGTGCCCGTGTTATAGCCTGCCCAGTTACATCCTGTCAGCCATACCTCTTTGCCGTTTTTGTCCACAATTCTGTTGCCCTTGACAAAAAGCCAGTCGTCGCCCTGAACTGCCTTTTCGGCGCGTTTAAGGTCGGCTTCTCCCGTAATGACGGGGATAACATCGTTTCCTCCGCCGTTGTTGTTATTGTTGTTATTATTATTGTTATTGTTATTGTTATTGTTTCCGCCTTGTGAAGTCGGTGTTACTTTTTCTCCGTTTACTCTCATTTCCTTTATGGTGAATGACGACGGCGACGCTATAATAAATCCCGTCGATGATGTTCCGTTTGAAGCTATGTTCGAGTTATTCTGGTCGCCCGATATTTTAAGTACCGTTCCGTTTAAGGAGTAGTTTCCGTTCCAGCTTCCCGATACCTTTGAGCCTGCAGGGACATCGAATTCAACTGTCCACGAAGAAACGCCCTCGGAGCCGTTGTTCTGAATTGTTATGTCAAACTGCGAGCAGGTTCCGTTGCCGTCCTCCCACGAGGAAACAAGCTTATAGCTTGCCGAAAGTCCGCTCGAAGTAGTGCTGTTGCCCGAAGGCTTTGTCGTTGTGCCTTCTGAGATTTCAGTTGAAATCGGCTCGCCCTGAATTGTAGTTTCATCGGGTGTATTTGTCACATCGGGAGCGTTTGTTCCGTCGGGGAGTGTTTCATCTGGCGAAGAAGTATCCGCCACAGAAACAGAAGGCTCTCTGCTTGAAGAAACGTGTGAAGTGCCGGGCTTTAAAATTATCGCCACCGCCGCAACAGCCGCCGCTATAACTGCAACGCATATTATCGTCGCCACTATAATTATCTTTTTTGTTGAACTTTGCAAATATACCACCTCATATCAGAATATCATACCACATAATTATACATAATATAGTATATCACTATAAAATCACTATTTCAAGAGAGTACAGAACAAAAAAATTGTGAAAAAACTCTATTTTATCGAAAAAGCTATTGCAATAAAAGATAATTTGTGGTAAAATATTTTCACAAAGGAATGTGACTGAAAGAATTTTCTTTCTTTAATATGCAAGGGAGGTATTTTTATGGCAATCGACCAAATCACATCGGGCGAAGTTCTTAACACCACCATAAGGGGAGCAAAAGGCTCCGAAAAGCCTGAAAAGTCCGAAAAGATGGAAAGCACCTCTGCGGGAATAAAATTTGTTGATAAAAAATCCGCCGACAAGGCAGAATTCAAATCTCAGATAGCTTCGGCGAATAAAGAGGCTGCAAGCAGCAGAATAAACTCAAGAGAAGACGCTGTCAAGCTTATGAAAAACCTTAAAGCTGCCGCAACCGAAAAACCCGAAAATACTCTTGCGGTTCAGGCAAATATCGCGCCCGACGCCGCATTGCAGCTTTTACAATAACAAAATTAAACGCACATAATGAAAAGAGGTTACTCGACTGTGTCGGAGTAACCTCAATTCATATATGATGGCAAATACTATGGATTTTGTGTAAAACAATATCGGCTGCGGGAGGGGCCCCGGAACCGATATCGTTTCGGTATTAACACATTAAATCAATCTGGCAGGTATCAACTTTGTGTTTGTTATGCCTATATTATGCTCTATCGGGGTTACATATCGGTTACATTTGCCAAAGCTATTGATAACATTTGATATTTTCTGCCATTTTAACAAAACGAGTTTATATGATTTGTGCATTTTCGCCAAGCAGAAAGGAGCGTACACTATGAATGACATAAAAATAACTATGTTCGGCAGTTTTTCAATAACTGTCGGGGACAAAACAATCGATGAAACCTGCCGCCGTTCAAAAAATATGTGGACGCTGCTTGAATACATAATCACATTCAGGGGGAAGGAAATTCAGCAGAACGAGCTTATCGACCTTTTATACGATGACAGCTCAAATCCTGCTTCCGCCCTCAAAACTCAGCTTTGCAGATTAAGAGAAGTCCTTGACGAGCTTTCACTTTCCTGCGGAAAGGAAATGATAGTAAACTGCCCCGGCGGATACACCTGGAACACAAAGCTTGACTGCTTTATTGACGCCGACGAATTTGAAAAGCTCTGCAATGAGGCTTTTCATTCAAACTCCGATTACCGTTCAAGAGTAGACCTTATCCTGCGCGCGGCAAAGCTTTATAAGGGGGACTTTCTCCCCTCACAGAGCGCTGAAAGCTGGGCGGTGCCCGTTGTTTCTTATTATCATTCAATGTATATCAAGGCGATATATTTAGCGCTGGACCTGCTTTTTGAACACGGCGAGTATGCCGAGGCGATTTCTCTTTGCAGAAGCGCTTTAATCATCGACCAGTACGACGAATACATCTATACAATGAAGATAAAGGCTCTTTCTGAGCAGGGCGACAAAAAATCAGCAAGAGACCTTTATCACCGCGCCGTTGATATTTTCTATAATAAGCTGGGCGTTAATCCGTCCGAGGAATTTTTACAGCTGTATAAAGAAACAGTATATGATTGTCACGATATGGCGCTGGATTTTGACAGGATAACAACACTTCTTAACGAGGACAGCGATGTTGTGGGAGCGTTCTACTGCGAATACGAATTTTTCAAATATATCTACAAGCTTGAAAAGAAAGCCTCCTCCCGTGACGGCAGAACGGTCCATCTCTGCGTTTTAAGCGTTACGGACGAAAACGGCGGAGAGCTTGGCAGTAAAAAGCTCTCGACCGTTATGGATAAGCTTATCGACTGCATAACCTTTTCTCTTCGTAGCAGTGATGTTTTCACAAGGGTGAGCCTTTCTCAGTACGCCGTACTGATAGCGTCCGCCACTGAGGAAAATATCAATATGATAATGAAGAGAATAACAAAGCGTTTTCGCCGTGACAACCCAAGAATAACAGCGAAGATAACATATAACCTTAAAAATATAAGCTCATAAAAATAAGGGTATCAAAAAGATACCCTTTATTTTTTTGCTACTGCTCTTTTGCAACAATATTGCTTATCCATAATCCTTTTTTGATAAGAATTGTTCCGATGATTACTTTGATAATATCCGCCGACTGAACGATGATATAGATAGCAAAAATGTCAAGCGAGGTAAAATAACAAAGTATCGCCGCTAACGGAACGGATATCACCCACGAAAAACAGCTGTCAAAAGCAAAGGTGACAAGAGTTTTTCCGCCCGAGCGCAAGGTGAAGTAAAGGGAATTGAGTATCCCTTGAATGGGGAAGAAAAATGCGGTTATTGCGATAAAATATCCGCCGAACCTTCTTATTTCGTCCGTAGTGTCGTATAAAAGGGGGAACACTCCCGAAACGGAGATAAGAATTATTCCCACAACGGTGCAGATTATCGTATTGAAAACGGTGAGCGCAAAAGCGTCCTTTTCAGCCTTTTTAAACTGCAACGCGCCCAAGGTCTGCCCCGTTAAAATTCCTATTGCCGAGCCTGACGCTACTATTACAACATTAAAGAGGTTGCAGATAGCGTTTGAGATATTAAGCCCAGAAACAATGTCAAGCCCTCTTATTGAATAAGTCTGGGTGAGTGCGGCAACTCCGCCCGCCCATAAAAATTCGTTTAAAAATATCGGCAAGCCTTTTTTGAGTATCTCCAAAGCTGTTTTTGAGGGGACAAGCAAGGTCTTGTAAACTCCTTTGAGCAGCTTTTCTTTCTTTATCGTTACGGCAGAAATAATAACGAGCATTTCGACAACTCTTGCCATAACCGTTGCAACAGCCGCACCCTTAACGCCCATTTTTGGGAAACCGAATTTGCCGTAAATTAAAAGATAGTTGAAAACAATATCTACTACAACGGAAACAAGTCCTGCGACCATAGGCATAACGCTCTTTCCGCTTTCACGCAAGCTGCTTGCATATACCTGCGTTATGGCAAAGAAGGGAAGTCCCCATATCATAACGGAAAGATATTCCTTTGCAAGACTCATTGTGAGCACAGGGTCAACGGAGTTGCTTTCTCCCCGAAGATAAAGGTTTATCAAAAATTCATTGCCGAAGTTAAAGATGAGTATTCCCGCTGCAAGAGCGACAAGGCATATCCATATTTTCATTCGGAAGGTGTTTTTAAAGCCTTCCTCATTTTTTTGTCCGAAGTACTGCGCGGCGTATATTCCGGGTCCCGATATTCCCCCGAATATCGCAAGGTTGAATACGAATATAAGCTGGCATATTATCGAAACCGCGGTGACAGGCTCTGTTCCCAGACTGCCGACCATAACATTGTCCACAAGTCCCACCGCGTTTGTGATGCCGTTCTGTATCATCATCGGCACCGAAAGCGCAAGCGCTTTTTTGAAGATTTCAGTATCAAATTTTTTATTCATTTCTTTCTCCTTGAATTGCAGTGGCAAAGGCAAAAAATAAGGGTATCCTTATGATACCCTTATCCTAATACTTTTACCGATTACGCTGTCTGCGCTCTTGAAAGCCATACATAAGCGATGTCAAGCGCAGCATAAAGACCGTCTTTTTCGCTTGTCTTTGCTATTCTTTCAAGAGGGTTCTTTGTTTCATCGGTTGACATTTTATAGAGCTTTAATTTTGAAGCCACTTCAATGTCGCCGACTTTTTTCTTTTCGGTTATCTGTATCATAACAACATAGTCGTCAGACATATTGCCGTAGTATATGGTATCTTTGTTTCTCACAAGAGGAAAGCCTTTGTATGAGAATATATCGGTAGTTTTTGAATCTGCCATTTATTTTCCTCCTTTATAAAATTACTATGATAAAATTGTAGCATATTTATCACATTAAAGCAAGAGCCTTTTTACCAGGTCATAACAAGCTCCTTGTCTTCTTCAAGAAGTTTAAGGTTCTTTTCAAGCACATCGACATAAGCTGTTCTGCAATAGAATGAGACCTTTCCGTTATATGTGACAACCGACTCCTTATTGCCCACATCATAGAATTCAAGCGTTTCTTTTACATTGCCCGAGGATTTTATCGTTATCGAAGCATAGGGAGTAAGTCCGCCGATAA
>CALZLD010000078.1 GCA_945788225.1 uncultured Clostridia bacterium | reverse complement strand
ATCCCCATAACTATCATTAACAAACCATCAAGACTTACTGCTGAAGAATTCGAGGTTGTAAAAAAACATCCTATAATTGCAGGAGTTCATCTTAGAAAAAATAACTTTGTAACCCAAAATACTTTTATGGGAATAGTGGGACATCACGAAAAATGGAACGGAACAGGATATCCGAACGGTCTTGAAGGCAAAAATATACATATGTTTGCAAGAATAATGGCAGTTGCAGATGTTTTTGACGCTCTGACATCTCATCGCCCATATCGCAAACCCGCACCGACACATGAAGTTCTCGAATATATCATGGCAAATGCAGGTACACATTTTGATGAAGAAATAGTAAGGGCATTTCTTAAAAGAGTTGCTCCCTTCCCTGTGGGTTCTCATGTAAGACTTTCAAACGGTAAACGGGGTATTGTCATCAAGAACTATCGGGAGCAACCCTTGCGCCCGCTTATTGCTATAATTGATGAAGATATCTCATATGACCTTTTTCAGGACCCTAAATATTTTAATCTGATAGTTACAGGCGTTGAAGAACTTGACAATATTTCTGTACCGCCGTCAAATTCAAGGAGTTAAAATATGAAAGCACTCATAACAGGAGCCAGCGGCGGAATAGGAAAGGATATGGCTATAATCCTTAGTGATATGGGTTATGACCTTATTCTTGTTGCAAGAAGTGAGGACAAGCTTGTCGAACTAAAAAAACAGCTTAAAACAAAAGCTGAAATTATTGTGGCAGATTTATCAATCGAAGAAAATTGCTATGATTTATATAAAAAAACAAAGAATGAAGATATTGACATTCTGATAAACAATGCAGGATATGGAATACATGGATTTTTTAAAGATAGCTCTCTTGAAAACGACATTAATATGATAAACCTCAATGTCAAAGCACTTCATATTTTGACAAAATTGTTTCTGAACGACTTTATTGCAAAGGACAACGGAAAAATTCTTAATGTATCTTCATCGGCAGGTCTTTCTGTCGGAGGTCCGCTTCTAGCTTCTTACTATGCGTCCAAGGCTTATGTTTCAAGTCTTACCAGAGGAATATATGGAGAATTAAAACATCTTAAGAGTAATGTCACTATAAGCCAGCTCTGTCCAGGACCTGTATCGACGGGATTTAACGCAAGAGCAGGACTGTCAAAATTCAGTACAGCTTCTCTTGAAAGCGAATATGTTGCAAAATATGCAATAAAGAAAATGATGAAAGGTAAGCTTACCATCATTCCGGGATTTGGAATGAAACTTAGTATGTTCTTTTCAAAATTTGTGAATGAGAAAATTATGCTTAAAATTCTAATGAATATCCAAAAAGGAAAATTATCTTAAAAATGTCTTTTAAGGTCAGAAAAATATCAAGAGAAGAATTTATACAGTCCTTAAAACTTGCAGAACGGGTTTTTATGGAATTTGAAGCCGATGAGTACCCCGAAGAAGGCGTTAAAAGTTTTATCGACTTTCTTTACTGCGATGAAACTGAACAGAGATTTATTTGTGAAAATCTGATAATCTGGGGAGCGTTTGACGGTAACACCCAGATAGGAACATTTGCTATACGCGACAAAAGCCACATAAGTCTTGTTTTTGTTGATAAAAACTATCACAGAAAAGGTGTTGCCACACTGATGTGGAAAGAAGCTCTGGCATACATCTCTGCTAATATAATGATAGATGAAATAACGGTAAACTCCTCACCATACGGACTTCCGTTTTATAAAAATATCGGATTTTTTGAAGTTTCAACAGAACAGATAAGCGACGGGATAAGATATATCCCAATGAAATACATTATTGAAAGACAGTGATGTTAATATGCTTCACCATAAAGGAACACAATGGTTGGGAACGGAAAGGCTCAGGCTTTGTCCCCTTTCGCCTAATTATGCTGAGGAAATGTTTTCGGGTTGGTCAGGTGACAGCGAGGTCACAAAATATTTACCCTGGCCTACACACGACAGTGTTGAAGTCACTAGAAAAATTCTCTCGGATTGGTCTGAAAACTATACTTCTACAAAATATTATAACTGGGGCATATTTTTAAAAGAGAACGGAAAGCTTATTGGTACAATAAGCTTTGTGAATATAAATGATTATAAATGCACCGCAGAAATCGGATATGTCATCTCAAGAGATTACTGGAATAATGGCTATGCTTCGGAGGCCGCCAAAAGACTACTTGATTATGCGTTCAATGATATCGGTTTTAAAACTATAATCGGATATCATCACCCCAAGAACATCAGTTCGGGAAAGGTCATGCAAAAGATAGGAATGAAAAGAGAAGGCTGGTTGCCCGGAACAATGCTTAATAATAAGGGGCAACGATGCGATGTAATACAGTATGCCGCCTATGCGGACAATTTTTGTCTGATAAAATAAAACTACTTTTAAGGAGAGCAGAACCTATGAAAATGGAAACCAAATGCATACACGAAGGATATAAACCAAAAAACGGAGAGCCTCAGGTTGTTCCCATAGTTCAAAGTACAACCTACAGATACGATTCGACAAATGATATTGCCGCAGTATTTGACGACCCGACGCTGTCACTTATATATTCACGATTTGAAAATCCCACAGTTATGGCTGTTGAGGATAAAATTGCCGCTCTTGAAGGCGGTGTTGCAGCAATGTGCACATCAAGCGGTCAGGCGGCTTCTCTTCTTTCAATACTTAATATTTGCAGTGCAGGAGACAGCTTTATCTGCTCTTCAGAAATTTACGGCGGAACAATAAATCTTTTTTCATATACTTTCAAGCGTTTCGGAATTGAATGTATCTTTGTTAATCCTTCAGATTCAGAAGAAGAAATTCAGAGTAAATTCAAAGATAATACAAAATGTGTATTCGGAGAAACCCTTGCAAACCCTGCAATAAAGGTTCTTGACATTGAAAAATTCGCAAGAATTGCTCACAACAATAATGTTCCGCTCATCATTGACAACACCTTCCCTACCCCCGTTCTTTGCAGACCTATTGAATTTGGTGCAGATATTGTTATTCATTCGACAACGAAATATATGGACGGACAGGCTGTTCAAGGCGGAGGAGTTATTGTTGACAGCGGAAATTTTGATTGGACGAACGGAAAATTTCCTGAATTTACGGAACCCGATGAAAGTTATCACGGTGTAATCTATTCAAAGGCATACGGAAAAGCCGCTTACATCATTAAAGCAAGAATGCAGCTTATGCGTGATTTTGGTTGTTATCCTGCCGCTCATTCGGCATTTTTACTCAATCTCGGACTCGAAACTCTTGCGGTAAGAATGAAGCAATACTGCAAAAACGCACAAGCAGTTGCCGAATACTTTGCAAAATCTGATAAGATTGAAAGCGTAACATATCCTACACTCGCAACCGGTGAACAGAAAGCTCTTGCTGATAAATATCTTCCAAACGGAGCAAGCGGTGTTATTTCATTTACAATTAAGGGCGGACGCGACGCGGCAATCAGATTTATGGACAATCTTCAGCTTGCAACAAAGGTCGTTCATGTTGCTGATATTAGAACCTGCGTTCTCCACCCTGCTTCTGCAACACATCGTCAGCTTACCGATGAACAGCTTATCGCGGCGGGAATAAACCCTGCTCTCATAAGATTTTCATGCGGTCTTGAAAATATTGATGATATTATCGCAGATATTGAACAGGCTCTCGCAAAAGTTTAAAAAGATAAACCCCGAAAAGATAAAGTCTTTTCGGGGTTTGTTATTTTAGTCCTCTTCAGGAACTTCGGGCATATCCCAGTTATGATAAACATTCTGAACATCATCGTTATCTTCAAGATGTTCAAGAAGGAGATTCATCTTCCTAATAAGCTCTTCATCGTTAAGTGCGGTATATGTTGACGGTATTTGTTCAACCTCTGCGGAAAGAAGCTTATATCCCTTCGCTTCAAGTCCCTCACGGACAATATGAAGGTCGGCAGGCTCTGTTGTAACTTCAAATGTATCGTCCTCAGATGAAAGGTCGTTAGCGCCGAGGTCAAAAGCGTCCTCCATTATCTTTTCCTCGTCAACGCCGTTTCCGTCAACAATTATAATTCCCTTTGTAGAGAACATAAACGATACACAACCTGATGTTCCCATATTTCCGCCGAATTTATCAAAATAATGGCGGACATCTGCGGCTGTTCTGTTTTTATTATCGGTAAGACATTCAACAATAACGGCAACTCCGCCTGGGCCATAGCCCTCGTAAATATTTTCCTCGTAGTTTGTCTTATCCCCTTCACCTGCGGCTTTTTTAATTACCCTGTCAATATTATCATTGGGGACATTATTTGACTTTGCCTTCGCAATAAGGTCGCGGAGCTTGCTGTTTGAGTTCGGGTCTGCTCCTCCCTCTTTAACGGCAACCATTATTTCTCTTCCGATTTTTGTAAAAACCTTTGCTCTGGCACCGTCAGTAGCCTCTTTCTTTCTCTTGATTGTACTCCATTTTGAATGTCCTGACATAAAACTCTCCTCCAAAAATTATTCTTCTATATTCCAGATGATTTCAAAAATTTCATCTATCCTCGGCTTATTCCCTATAAGATGAAGATATCCAAAAAGGCTTTCAATGGCTGTTGCTTTATGATATTCAATAGGATTGGAACTCTTGGGAACAGTGTTTCCTGTCGCATTTCTACCTCTTTTAAGAACGCCTTCCTCATCGCTGTCAAGCATTGGAAGAATTATATCAAAAGCCTTTGCCTGATAACTCGCTCTTACTTTTTCAACTGCCATAGAATGTAATTTTCCGACAGGCATATTTGCCGTCAATACAAGCTTTTCTCTGACAAGCTGTTCATACACTCCGTCGCCAAGAAAAGCAAGCGTAAGCGGACTGTACTGCATAGCGTCACGCTTTTCCATAATTTTGTCTTCACCCCGTCAAATCAACTGAGATAATCAAATCTGAAACCGAAAATATCAACGGTATCACCGTCTTTTATTCCCATTTCTTCAAGTTTATCTATGATTCCGCTCGTGCGTAAGGTAAGCTGAAAGTATTGAAGAGACTCGTAATCGTCCATATTAAGATTGCGCATAATATATTCGAGCCACGGCGCGTCAATATAATATACGCCGTCTTCAAGCTCAACCTCAAATCGTCTGTCTGCTCCGACAGCTTCATCGAGTTCTTGCTGTGACATAGGTTCGGGCTCATACTGCTTAATGGGAGGCAATTCTTTTAGCTTTGAATATACAGCCGATATAAGTTCCTTTGTTCCCATTGTTGTGGCGGCAGAAATCTCAAAAAATTCAAGTCCTTTATCCTCAATATATTTTCTGAATTCAGCAATCTGTTCCGCTGTTGCAATATCGCATTTATTTGCCGCAACAATCTGAGGTCTTTCGGCAAGTTCCTTGCTGAAATTTTCAAGTTCACTATTGATTATTTCAAAATCCTCTGCAGGATTTCTTCCCTCACTGCCCGAAACATCGACAACATGGACGATAAGACGGCATCTGTCGACATGACGCAGAAATTCATGTCCAAGACCAACACCTTCGCTTGCACCCTCGATAAGTCCCGGAATATCTGCCATTACAAACGAATTTCCTTCGCTTATCTTTACTACCCCAAGGACAGGAGTAAGTGTTGTGAAATGATAATTTGCGATTTTCGGCTTTGCGGCACTCACAACAGAAATTAAACTTGATTTTCCTACATTGGGAAATCCGACAAGTCCAACATCCGCAAGAAGTTTAAGTTCAAGCTCGATTTCAAACTTTTCGCCCGGGAATCCCGGCTTTGCAAAACGCGGTATCTGTCTTGTAGGAGTTGCAAATCTTGCATTTCCCTTTCCGCCTTTTCCGCCTTTTGCAAGAATTTTAGGCTCGTCTGTTGAAATGTCCGCCATTATTCTCCCTGTGTTTGCTTCTTTAATTAATGTTCCTCTTGGCACGCGGATAATAAGGTCTTCGGCATTTTTACCCGTACAGTTCTTTGAGCTTCCGTTATCGCCATTCTGTGCAATATACTTTTTCTTATATTTAAAGTCTATGAGGGTTAAAATGTTATCATCAGGAACGAAAATAACATCTCCGCCCTTTCCGCCGTCGCCACCATCAGGGCCACCCGCGGCAACATATTTTTCACGGTGAAAAGAAACTGCTCCGTCTCCGCCTTTTCCTGCCGAAATAATAATACGAGCCTTATCTGCAAACATTTCAACGCCTCCTTTTAAATAAACAATGCAAAAGGGGTAGAAAATCTACCCCTCAAAATTCAAACCGTATGGAATTAGTCAGCGTAAACGCTAACCTTTTTCTTGTCTCTGCCAAGGCGCTCAAACTTAACCTTTCCGCTTACCATAGCGAAAAGTGTATCATCTGAACCTATTCCGACATTCTCACCCGGATGAATATGTGTACCTCTCTGGCGAACGAGAATGTTGCCGGCGAGAACATACTGACCGTCAGCTCTCTTAACGCCGAGACGCTTGGATTCTGAATCACGACCGTTTTTGGTCGAACCCATACCCTTCTTATGAGCCATTGATAAACACCTCCGAAAATGTGATGTGCAAAGCGCAATGATACGCTTTTGTTGTTAATCTTAACTTATGCGTTGATGGATTCAATACGAACCTGTGTGTAGGGCTGTCTGTGTCCCTGCTTCTTCTTTTCACCCTTCTTAGGCTTGTAAGTGAAAACAACGACTTTCTTAGCCTTACCGTTCTTGATAGCCTTTGCTTTTACTGTTGCACCTGATACATAGGGCTTTCCAACTGTAACAGCGCTGTCGTTGTTAACGAGAACAACCTTGTCAAAGGTTACATCAGCGTCAGCTTCAACATCAAGCTTTTCAATGAAGATTACATCGCCTTCATTAACCTGATACTGCTTTCCGCCTGTTTCAATAACTGCGTACATTTATGCGGCACCTGCCTTTTCTATAAAACTCGCTATCTGCGGCGTGCGCCGATGCGCAACTTTAACTGCCTACGATATGCGGCTTAATTATTTTATCATAGTATTTAAAGCTTGTCAATAGTTTTTTGGATATTTTTTATAATTTTTTATCATTTATTTTTATCACAATGCTTTGTTTTCCGAGCTCTTCCCAGCGCTCCAAAAAATCCTTTTTCTTATATGAAACAATGTTCATTTTGTTATTCGGGTCAGAAAAATAATAATGTTCATTATCATATCCGCATAGTATAAGTGAATGTGAATTTTTCGGCCAGCAGAATTCCTGCTCCGTCCCATCAATTATCCATTTATTTGAATCTATGTATTGAAGCGAAACCATATTTACTGACGCCCATACCTGAACAGGAACTCCTTCATCTATAAGACTTTCAAGGTCATCTTTGCAAAGGTCTTCAAGAATTATTGCCTCATAAGGATAGCCTCTGTCCGCAAAAAAGTCGTTCAAAGAATTCTGTATAACGGTATCATAACAGCCGAATCCGGTTTTCTTCGGATTTCCCACAAAGACCTCATGAGGATCTGGTCCTGTCCTTTTTTTACCGCCGTCAAAATAAATAAAGTTATTGCTCCTTGGAAGATAGTTGTCGCAAAGTTCGATTTTATCAATCTTTATGCCTATGTAATTCAGATATGCCGTAGCGGAGGTTATTTCGCAGCCGTTTGGAAGTTCGGGATACTGATTAACTACCGGTACATCTATAATCTTCTTGCCAAAATGCTCCGAAGGTTTTTTGTAACCCTCCGATATTACATACAGTTCTTCATCGGAGAGCATTCTGATAACCTTTACTTCTTCGCCGTATCCGTTTGTTGAAGAAGAAACGGTAAGACTGTCCGCATAGGTGCTTGATATAATCATAGACAAAAAGCTGAC
>CALZLD010000077.1 GCA_945788225.1 uncultured Clostridia bacterium | reverse complement strand
AATATTTTTCAACCCATTATTTGAAAGATATTTATAAACAGCATCCACCTGATTTTTTCCATTGCCCGCGATTATCACTGTGTTATCTGATTTTTGTATTACAATGGATGAATAATTTCCTCCGAATATTGTAATTTTAATACAATCCCGTAACGCAAAATCGTTGATAACATACGAAAAAGCCATAAGTATCACAGAAAGGACTGTCACAAAAACAGTAAATTTTCGGTCATTAAACACAAAATAAGAAATAATAACAGAAGCAAAAAGAATAAATGATATTATCACAAGACTTTCATATCCTAATGAAACAGATGAAAACGGCAATTCAGATAGTTTCTCCGAAAGAAACAGTATAAGCTTACAAATCATTCCGCATAAAATTATAATCGGAGAATAAATGAGCGGCAACCAAGCTGTAAAGACAACGATAATCCCCAATATAAGAACAACGGAACAAAGCGGTACAATAATCAGATTTCCTATCGGAGAAATAAGTGAGATTTCCCTGAATGTAAGGAGTGTAAACGGGAATGTCGTCAGAGTACATACAGCGGCATAAATCATTATCTTTAAAGGTTTATCGAGATATTTACCAAAATTTTTACCTTTGACAAAATAAGGCGCGACTATTCCGATACCAAAAACGCCCATTACCGAAAGCAACAGAGAAGTATTCCTTACCGAAAAAGGCATAGTAATTGTTAGAATAATAAATGCTGTACTCAGGGAAGAATATATATCCTGACGACGCTTTATCAAATCTCCAAAAAGAAGTATTGTCATCATTATTCCCGAACGAACAACAGAAAAAGAAAATCCGGCAAGTGCTGAAAAAATAAAAATAAACAACTCAGAAATCAAAAAACCTGAAATTTTACCTGCCTTAAAATGCTTTAAAATGATAAAAATAAGTCCGCAAACAACCGAAAGATGAAAGCCCGATACAGAAATAATATGTCTTATTCCGCTTTGCGAGAATCCACTCAGCACTTCATTATTCAAACCTGATTTATCACCGAACAAAAGTGCATTCATAAGGTTGCCCTCAATTCCGGGTAATAAATCACCCACTTGAGACGAAACAAAATTCCTGAACTGTTCCGCAATGTATGACGGAGAATTGTAATGCGTAATTTTTTCGACCTGTTCAGCCTTTACGCATAGAAATATTCCATTAGACATGTAATAGTCCTTTTTTGGAAAAACATAAGTATTTTCGGGAATGTATGGTATTCCGGATACATATATTTTATCGCCTACAGAATATTTTGTTTCTGCAAAAAGAACAACCCTTGTATTATGACCGTTTATGCGGGTTTTGATTACATATGAAGAATCATCGCCGGAATAATCAGAATGTTCAGCAATTACGCCCGTTAATTCAATCTGTTTGCCATCGACTGATATTATATCGTTATAAATAATCAACCCGAAAAGAGAATACCAAATCATTGAAAAGGCAAAAGCAAAGAAACATACTGCAATTTTATTCTTATTCTTTAATACAAGACAAAAAAATCCAAATGACGCCGAGATAATTCCTATCAGCAAAGAAAATTTAAATGAAATAAAAGACGCGAAAAACAAGCCGATAAAATAAGATGTCCCTATGTAAGCCATTTTTCGCGTCATATAAATTCCTCTTTGGATCAGTATTTATTTAAAGAAAAGTGGAAGCGGTTCAAGATAAATAATATCATCCCTGTCCTTTGCGTCTCCTTCTGCAAGGACAAATGCTTTTCCGACTATATTTCCGCCGGCGTGATTTACAAGCGATTCGATTGCAGAAAGGCTCTCTCCCGTGCTGACAACATCGTCAACAATAAGAACGCGTTTGCCGTTCATAAGTTCCGCGTCGGTTTTGTCAAGCACAAGATGCTGAACGCCCATTGTGGTTATCGAACGAACATCTACCGTTATAGGCTCCCTCATATATAGCTTTTTTCCTTTACGTGCAACTATGTACGGTTTATTGCTTTGCCTTGCCATTTCGTAAGCAAGTGGAATACCTTTACATTCGGCAGTAATAATATAATCAAATTCTGGTGATTTATCAAGAAGCGCCTTAGCCGATGCAACGGTTATTTCAACATCGTTGAATATAATAAATCCTGCGATATCAAGCTTATCATTCACAGCGCATATAGGAAGCTTTCTTTTACAACCGGCAATAGTCATTTCATAATATTCAGACATTTAATGTTCCTCCTTATTCTTCCACCATTTTAAGTCCAAGAAATCTTCCTCCGATAAGATGAAAATGAAGATGATGGACACTTTGACCTGCGTCTTCACCGCAGTTTGTTACAATTCTGAAACCGTTGTCAAGTTCCTTTTCCTTTGCAAGCTTTGCTGCAACTTCAAAAATATGTGAAATAACGGCGGAATTTTCAGAAGAAATTTCAGCGGCAGATGAAATATGCTTCTTAGGAATAATAAGGATATGAACAGGTGCAACGGGATTTATGTCGTTAAATGCATAAACCATGTCATCCTCATAAACCTTTGTGCTTGGAATTTCTCCTGCTATAATTTTACAAAAAAGACAATCCATTGATATTATCCTCCCATCAAATCTGAGATACTATTTCCTTGAACTTGGCAAAAGCTTCATCAAGCTTTACTTTATCACCTATACCTGCCATTGCGTTATCGGGTCGTCCGCCGCCCTTGCCGCCTGTAACAGCAGAAACATCTTTAATAATTTTGCCAGCGTGCGCTCCGTTTGCAACAGCATTTTTTCCGCATATACAAAGCATATTATTATCGGAAGCGAGAATTGCAACAATGTTTTCATTGCTGTCTTTAAGTTTATCGCCCATTGTGCGAAGAACATCGGGAGTAGCATTTATCTTTGCGAATGCTACAACAAACTTTCCGATATTTTCTGCATTGTCAGTAACAGCGGAAAGCTCTGATGAAGCCATTTTTGAATTGAGCTCATCAATTTTCTTTTCAAGATTTTTCATATCAATCATTACAGCTTTGCATCTTGAAGCAAGTTCAGACTGATTTGCGATTTTAAGAGCCTGAGCCGACTCTAAAATTGTGTTCTTATATTCATCAATAAGTGAAATTACGCCATTTCCGGTAACAGCTTCAATACGGCGGATACCCGAAGCAACAGATGATTCCGAAATAATCTTGAAAAGTCCTGCGCAAGCAGAATTCTTAAGGTGAGTTCCGCCGCAGAATTCTGTTGAAAAGTTGCCGACAGAAACAACTCTTACGACATCACCGTATTTTTCACCGAACAAAGCCATAGCTCCACGCTTTTTGGCTTCTTCGATGGGGAGTTCCTCAGTAGTAACAGGAACACCTTCAAGAATTACACTGTTTACAATATTTTCAATTTCCGCAAGCTCGTCAGGAGTTACCGCACTGAAATGTGAAAAATCAAAACGGCATCTGTACGGGTCGACATAAGAACCGGACTGATGAACATGGTCGCCAAGAACCTTTCTGAGTGCCGCCTGAAGAATATGTGCACAAGTGTGGTTTCTTTCTGTTGCACTTCTCTTTTCTTTATCAACGGATGCAATAATAGTATTGCCGACTGCAAATCCACCTGAAATAACCTCACCGTTGCATATAAACTGTCCTCCGCCAAGCTTTTGCGTATCTGCAACATCAATTACATTATCTCCACATACAATGCTTCCGCAGTCTCCGACCTGACCACCCATTTCAGCATAGAAAGGTGTTTTTTCAATAATAATGCTTACATTATCGCCTGTTTCGCAAATATCGGACAGTTCACCGTTTTTAACGATAGCAAGTATTTTGGTTTCAACTTCAAGCTGAGAATATCCGACAAATTCTGTCTTGTAATTGTCAAGTTCAGAGTTCTTTGCGTTATCCCAACCTCCGCCAAGCTTTTTATTTGCACGAGCAAGAAGTTTTTGTTCCTGCATAAGTTTCTTAAAGCCTTCTTCATCTGCTTCAAGGCCCTTTTCTTCAAGTATTTCTTTCGTAAGGTCAAGGGGAAAACCGTAAGTATCGTGAAGTTTAAAGACATCTGCCCCGTTAAGAACCTTTTTTCCGGATGATAACAAAGACTCAATCATTCCCGAAAGAATCTCGGAGCCCTTGTCTACTGTCTTCGCAAAGCTCTGCTCTTCCTGCTGAATAACCTTTTTGATATATGCACGCTTTTCTTCAAGTTCGGGATATGCTGACTTGTTTTCATCAATTACTGTGTCACACACTTCATAAAGGAAAGGCTCCTTTTTACCGAGAAGTCTGCCATGTCTTGCAGCTCTTCTGAGAAGTCTTCTGAGGACATATCCTCTTCCCTCGTTTGAAGGGAGAACACCGTCGCCAACCATAAATGTTGTGCTTCTGATATGGTCGGTAATTACCCTGATCGAAATATCGTCAGACTCGTTTTCCTTATATGTTTTATTAACGAGAGTGCAGATTTTCTTCATTATATTCTGAACAGTATCAACCTCGAAGAGATTATCTACACCCTGCATTACACAAGCAAGTCTTTCAAGTCCCATACCCGTATCTATATTCTTGTTTGCAAGTTGAGTGTAATTGCCCTTACCATCATTATCAAACTGAGTAAATACAAGGTTCCATATTTCGATAATTCTGTCGCAATCGCCTGCTTGCTCAAAGCTTTCAAATGGACCGTAGGCCTCTCCTCTGTCAAAATGAATTTCGGAGCAAGGTCCACAAGGTCCGCTTCCATGCTCCCAGAAGTTATCCTTTTTTCCAAGCTTTATAATTCTTTCACGAGGAACTCCAACTTCATTTGCCCAGATTTCACCTGCTTCATCATCTTCTTCATAAATTGTAACCCAAAGCTTTTCTTCGGGTATTTCAAGCACTTTTGTAAGATATTCCCATGCCCACGCAGTGGCCTCGTGCTTAAAATAATCACCAAACGAGAAATTTCCGAGCATTTCAAAATATGTGCCGTGGCGAGCGGTCTTTCCGACATTTTCAATATCAGGCGTTCTTATACACTTCTGACAAGTAGTAACTCTTTTACGAGGAGGAGTTTCAATGCCCTGAAAATATTTTTTAAGCGGAGTCATACCTGCATTGATAAGAAGGATAGAATTATCTCCCTGCGGTACCAGAGGAGCCGAATCCATTCTAAGATGCCCTTTGCTCTCAAAAAATTTGAGATAGCTTTCTCTTAAATCGTTAAGTCCTGTCCATTTCATTGATATTACCTCTTTCAAAAAAAATAGCCTTGCCCCTAAGAATAAATCTTTCTTGGGACGAAGGCAAAGTTCCGTGGTACCACCCAAATTGCGACAATAATGCCGCCACTCAATTCTTTAACGCAGAAATACGCCGCAGTTTTTCCCCACGGGGCTCAGATGGTAGCACCTGAAATTCACATAAAAAGCTTTCACCAAACGCTTTCTCTCTTTGTATGCAAAAAATCAGTTATTCACTTCAACGCCTTTAAAAATATACATATTAATTATATACTCTATATATTGAAATGTCAACAAATTTTGAGAAATTATTTGTCGTAAATTCTTTCTGCCGTTTTTTCTTTTTCAAGAGCGGTAATATTCTCAGCGATTTCTTTAAAAACGGGCGCCGCTGAGGTATTTCCGCTTTTTCCGTTTTCAACGAAAACCGTAACAATATATTCGGGTTTTTCCGCAGGAAAATAACCTGTAAACCAAGCCTGAAGTATTTCATTTCCGCTTTCATCATAAATTCCTGTCTGCGCCGTAGAAGTTTTTCCTGCCGCAGTTGTATTGAAAGGCTTTGCGTTGGAAACATCGTTATTTACTGAATATTCCATAAATTTTCTGAGTTCAAATGATGTGTCAAAACTCATTACCTTTTCGGGACTTTGTTTTGAGGTATAGGAAATACTTTCATTCTCTACCGTTGCCATTATTACATTAAGTTCGGGCAAAACGCCACCATTTGCAATAGCGGCTGTCATTCTTGCAATTTGAACAGGGGTTGCCGTAAGCTTTCCTTGTCCAAATGACATATTTGCTTTCTCGGCAGGCAAAAGCATATCATTGTAGCTTTGAATATTTCCTTGCGATGAAGTTATTCCGTTTGCAAGATATATTTTCTCTCCAAATCCAAGCTTTTTTGCAGTATCAACAAAAAAATTTCCATCCATTTCTTTTGATAAATTGATAAAATAAGTGTTGCATGATTCCTTCATTGCTTCCGCCATTGAAAGCTCTCCGTGACCTGAAAGATTATGGCACCTAAAAATTTTGCCATTGACATCGGTATATCCTTTACATTCAAAAACCGTTGCGGTATCTATTCCTTGTTCAATAGCCGAAGCAGCGGTAACTAGCTTAAATATCGACCCCACATTATAAGGCAACAGCGCTCTGTTTATAAATGGCTTGCTTTCATCATCAAGACTCGCTTCAAGATTATTGAGGTCAAATGTCGGAAAGCTTGCCATGGCTATTATTTCCCCGTCGGTTGTAATAACTACAATAGCGCCTTGTTCTATATTTTTCCCTGCATTTTCACATATCTGCTGGATATCTTTGTCAATAGTTGTTATTACAGCATATTTTCCGACTTCCGAGCATTCAGAACTTATTCCTGTGCCGTCAAGCACTCCTCCCGTTGCAGTTATTTCAAACACAGCCTTTTCAATCGAACATTCATTTCTCAAGATATAATCATAGGCATATTCAATTCCGCTGACGCCTGTATTATCCCTTGTGTATCCGATAAGATGAACAGCAAGCTGATTATCGGGATTTCTTTCTGTTACTTTAAACATTTTCACATCGGATGTGTCAGTGCAATCTTCCGATACTTCGCACACAAACGGTAGACCTGAATATGCCTCTTTGCTCACGACTTTTTTATCACAAGCATATTCCATTACATGAGTAATACCTTCTGTGGTCGGATTTACTGCGGCAATATATTTATATGAATTATTATTCAATAGGTTCATATTCCTGTCGTAAATGTTTCCGTATGTTTTTCCGACTGTAAGAACATATCTTCCTTGTGAAACCGCAGCTTTTCTGTACTCATCGTCGACTGCAATACTATATATTCTCATATAAAGATACGAAAATGTTATTGACATTGCCGCAAAAACGACCATAAACCTTTTCCACATAAAAAAACACCTCTTTACTATTATTGCCAATAAAAAGGTGTTTTTTTCAAGTCTTATTTTAATTTTCTCTTGGCCGCTGTAAGAGTATTTTTCATAAGCATAGCAATAGTCATAGGACCAACTCCACCAGGAACGGGAGTGATATATGAAGCCTTTTCAAAAACCTCATCATACTTTACATCCCCACATAATTTTCCGTCTTCTCTTCTGTTCATTCCAACATCAATAACAACTGCACCGTCTTTTACCATATCTGCGGTAACAAAATCAGCCTTGCCAACCGCCGCTACAAGAATATCTGCGCGTTTGCATATTTCTGCAAGGTTCTGAGTTTTCGAGTGACAGATTGTTACAGTTCCGCTTTCGTGGAGTAAAAGCATCGCCATAGGCTTTCCAACTATATTGCTTCTTCCTATCACAACACATTCCTTACCCGAAACAGAAATTCCAGTGCTGTGTATAAGTTCCATAACACCTGCCGGCGTACACGGAAGAAAACTATAATCACCTATCATTATTTTTCCTACATTTTCCGCGTGAAAAGCGTCAACATCCTTCTCAGGCGAAATAGCTGCGATAACTGCGTGTTCGTCAATATGTCGTGGCAACGGCAACTGAACAAGTATACCATCGACTTTTGTGTCATCATTAAGCTTTTCAACCAAATCAAGAAGTTCTTCCTGTGTTGTTTCTTCCGGCAAAGCATATTCATAGGAATTGATTGAACATACTTCGCAAGCTTTTTTCTTATTATTTACATAAACTCTCGA
>CALZLD010000076.1 GCA_945788225.1 uncultured Clostridia bacterium | reverse complement strand
AACAGAAAAATCCGTCTCCACTGAATACTTCTGTCCCGAAATTTGAATTTATAAGACCCTTATCAAACATTTTTTTGTATAAAGGAGAGCTTTCATCGGCAAGAAGCGAGAGAATGATATTTGTTTCTATTTCAGACTTTAAAGCTTCTCTCCCCTTTTCAGGCTTTGCTTTAAACCCGATATTGAATAATGGCAGCGACACTTCAAGGTTCTGAATGACCTCTCTTTTAAAAACAGTCTCCGGTTCTTTTTCAAAAACAGTTTCAAGATTATGATTTTTACATGGTTTAAGCATTTCATCGCATATTTCTATAACTTTTTCTACCTTAACATTTCCTGCAACAGAAAGTATCATATTATTAAGATTGTAGAAAGTGTTATAGCATCTGTAAAGCAGATCTGCATCAATTTTTGCAATACTTTCAACAGTTCCGGCAATATCAATGCGCACAGGATGATTATGATAAACTCCTGTAAGCATATTGAAAAATACACGCCAATTGGGGTCATCTTCGTACATTCTTATTTCCTGACCTATAATGCCCTGTTCTTTTTCTACTGTTTCTTTTGTAAAATAAGGTTTCTGAACAAAATCGAGAAGAATTTTAAGCGATTCCTCATAATTATCTGTACAGCTGAAAAGATAACATGTCTTGTCAAATGATGTATAAGCGTTCGCCGAGGCTCCCGTCTTTGCATAAAGGCTGAAAACATCACAATCCTCGTTTTCAAACAATTTATGTTCAAGATAATGAGCTATTCCTTCCGGTACAGACACATAATCCTTATCTTCGTCCGTTTTGAATTTAGTATTGATAGAACCGTATTTCGTTCCGAAAAGAGCATGAGTTGTCGAATAGTTTTCCATTTCCCAGACAAGAACTGTCAAACCGCTCGGATGATTGATACAGTAATACTGTTCTCCAAGACGCTCATTTCTGATTATTTGTTTTTCCAAGACTATTCATCTCCTTTATTCGTAAGAACATAAACTGTATCAAGCGTCAAAGAATTTGCGGCTTTGATAATATCTTCTTTCGTAACGGCTTTTAGCATTTCTATTTCATCTTCAGGCGAATAATCAGTTCCCATCAAATCCTGTTTAAGATACCAAGACGCTATGGATGCAGAACTGTCGTTTATAGATTTTGCAGAATTAACAAGGCTTAAAAGCGAGTTGTTCATCTCTTCTTCTGTAAAGTTTCCCTTTTTCATTTCTTCAAGCTGGTTAAGAATCTCTTCTTTTGCCCTCTCGATATTTTCACTTTCTACACCGCTGTCAACAGTAAGAACGCCCTTGATTTCATCATACCTTGCAGCGCAATAATAACAAAGGCTCATTTTTTCTCTAACATTCATAAAAAGCTTTGAAAACGGAGTCGCGCCATATATCGCAGTCATGAGTCTAACGGCATGACTGTTTACATCTCTGCATTTAAATGTCATAACCATTTTGCTTTGAACAACATCAAGTATTTCAGTCTCATATACAGGACTGCTTTTTGCAGGACTGAATTCTGAAGTTTTTTTGCCGGAATAATTTCTATCAAGAGATGAAAGCCTTTCAGAAATCTTGTTCTTCACTCCGGATGGATCCTCAGAACCGACAAAAATAATCTTCATCTCAGAAGATTTTAAGAGTTCTTCGTATTTTGAATATGCAGTTACCGCGTCTATTTTTTGAGCATATTTCTTTTCTCCGCAAGGTCTTATTGAAGCAGGTTCGCCTTTCATTGCAATTTTTGAAGAACGCATAAGTGCATAGCTTCTCTTATCATTAACTATAGAGTCAATATCGTCAAGAAGTTCCTGCTTTATAGGAGCGAAAAGCTTTTGGGAAAACCCGTTATTCTCAATATTAGGTTTTAAAAGACAATCCATAAGTATATTCACAGATTCATCTGTAAGTTTTTCGTTATCAAGCGCATATTTATCGGCAACGCAGGAAATCCCAAGCATCATAAGCTGGTTATCTCCTGCTTTTGACGCCGTTCCGGAAATATTTGCTCCATAAAGAGATGAAAGTTTTTTATTAAGTAATGCGATGTCGGGATAAGCTTCACTGCTTTTTGATATGAAAGACATAGCAAAAGAATTATACGGAGCGGATTCCTCGGATAACTTATCAATCAACCACACAGATATGAGGTTTGTTTTAAAACGCTTATCAATAACAGAAAAAAAGTCAATTCCTTGACCTATAGGCTCTTTTTGAAAATTTATTGCCATTTTACCAACTCCCGTAAAATTAAATTCTTTATTATTATAGCATGAAATAAATCAAATATCTACTGTTTTATATAAAATATTTATATCGCCGACTTGACTTTTTTTGTAATATATTGTATAATTTATAATGTGATTTTGCGCTGTTTTTATAGATTACAGATAAATTCCAGATTGAAACCGGAGTGATAGATTTGCATAAAATTCATGTTAATACAAGCAAACCATACGATATAATTGTTGATAATTCATTACTTGACAATTGCGGAAGTATCATTAAAGATGTCACAAGTGCAGATAAAATAGTTGTCGTTACTGATGACATCGTTGATTCGCTTTATAGCGATACCGTTGTTAAAAGTCTTGAAAATACGGGATTTAATGTAAAAAAATATGTTTTTCCAAACGGAGAGGCATCAAAATGTTTCAATACCCTTAATGAACTCTATGATTTTCTTGCATTGAATGAAATCACCCGTACCGATTGCCTTGTGGCACTTGGAGGAGGAGTTGTCGGGGACCTTACCGGATACGCTGCTGCAACATTTTTAAGAGGAATTGATTTTGTTCAAATTCCGACCACACTTCTCGCCCAGGTCGATTCTTCAATAGGCGGAAAAACTGCCATTGATATTCCGGCAGGAAAAAATCTTGTCGGAGCATTTAAGCAGCCTAATATTGTTATTTGCGATATATCTACTCTTTCTACCCTTACTCCTCACATTTTTTCAGACGGAATGGGAGAAGTTGTAAAATACGCAATGATTCGTTCTTCAAAACTATTTGATATTCTTATAAAATCAGATGCAAAGGATAATCTTGAAGAAATAATCTGCCAGTGCATAGATATAAAAAGACAGATTGTTGAGAACGACGAATTTGACAAAGGCGAAAGGATGCTCCTTAATTTTGGACACACTTTCGGACATGCAATTGAAAAAGCTCAGAACTATTCCGGTCTTTCCCACGGAAGTGCTGTTGCAGTCGGAATGTGCATTGTAACCGAACTTGCAGTAAAGAAAGGGCTGTGCAGTGAGGGCGCTTATACAGAATTGAAAGAATGTCTCAAAAAATATGCTCTTCCGATATCGGTTGATATAAGCAACGAAGAGCTTGCCAAGCATTGTGTTAACGACAAGAAGCGTACATCAGACATTATTAACATTGTTATTGCAACCGATATAGGAAAATCAGAATTAAGAAAAATACCGATAAATTCAATTATATAACGGAGATAGATTTATGGATATAAAAATAGAGCCAAGATTACTCAGCGGAAAAATAAATATACCCGCTTCAAAAAGCATTTCGCACCGAGTTCTGATATGTTCCTCGCTTGCTTTTGGAACATCTGAAATCAAAGGACTTATATCGTCAAAGGATATTATTGCAACGACAGGATGTATGAAAGCAATGGGAGCTACTATTACAGAACACGATGGTATAGCTCGTATAACGGGTATTTCAGTTCCCACAGACAATGCTGTTCTGAATTGTTGTGAATCCGGTTCCACATTGAGATTTTTAATACCGGTTGCCGCCGCATTGGGTATGAATGCAACATTTACAGGTGAAGGACGACTCCCTGACAGACCGATAATTCCCTATCTCAGAGAATTGACTAAGCATGGAATTGAATTCAATTATAATGGGACGATGCCATTTTCAATTTCAGGAAGGCTTACGGGCGGAATATATGAAATTGAGGGTGATATTTCCTCTCAGTTCATTACAGGTCTGATGTTGGCACTTCCTCTTTGTGCCGAGGATTCAGAAATACATCTGTTATCCCCCCTTCAATCCAAGCCCTATGCAGATATGACAATTGAAGTATTGAGAAGATTTGGAATATTCATTAAATCATGTGATTACGGATATTTTATTCAAGGAAACCAAACTTATAAAAGCTATGATACAATGGTTGAAGGCGATTATTCCCAGGCTGCTTTCTTCTATGTGGCAAATGCCATAGGTTCTAAAATTGAGCTTTTTAATTTAATTCCCGAAAGCAAACAAGGAGATAAGAAAATTCTTGATATTTTATCACGTATTTGCAACAACAGCGATGACGAGTATAATATTGACGTTTCGGATATACCTGATCTTGTTCCGATTTTAGCTGTGCTAGGATGCTTTGGTAAGAAGCCTATGCGAATTTCGCACGCTGAAAGACTGAAAATAAAAGAAAGCGATAGATTAGCTTCTATATCCGACGCACTTAATGCAGTCGGAGGAAAGGTTGTTCTTCTTGACGACGGTCTTGTCATATTACCTGTTGGAGAATTCCACGGAGGCGTAGTAAACAGTTGTAATGACCATAGAATTGTAATGGCTATGGCTATTGCTTCAACAAGAAGCACTGCTCCCATAATTATCAAGGGAGCGGAAGCAGTTGATAAATCATATCCCGACTTTTTTAATGAATTTAATGCACTTGGAGGAAAATCTTATGTCATCAGTATGGAGTAATCGTATAACAATATCAATTTTCGGAGAATCCCATGGTTCTGCGATAGGTGTAACAATTGATAATCTCCCCTCGGGCGAATATATCGATATGACTGAAATAATAAAGTTTATGTCAAGAAGGGCGGCAAGAAACAAGAAAATATCTACTCCGCGTCAAGAACCCGACATACCTACTATTCTCTCGGGAGTATATAACGGCCGTACAACGGGAACTCCGCTTTGTGCTATCATAAACAACACAAATACCCATTCTTCAGATTATTCCGCTATTTCAAAGCTTGCTCGTCCCGGGCACGCAGATTATACAGGAGCATTGAGATACCGCGGTTTTAACGATAATCGAGGCGGCGGACATTTTTCGGGAAGACTTACTGCTCCACTTTGTTTTGCAGGCGCAGTTTGCGGACAAATTCTTGAACGCAGAGGTATTTATACAGGGGCACACATTCTTTCTATCAAGGATGTCCATGACAGCCGATACAGCCCGCTTGGAATCACAAGAGAACAATTGATATCTATAAAGAATAAGAAATTTCCCGTTATCAATGATGAAAAAGGCGAAAAAATGATTGAAACGATTTGCGCCGCAAGAGAAAAAAAGGATTCTGTCGGTGGAATTGTTGAATGTATCGCTATGGGAGTACCTGCCGGAATAGGTTCCCCTATCTTTGACGGACTCGAAAATTCTATTTCGCAGATAATGTTTGGTATTCCTGCCGTAAAGGGTATTGAATTCGGCGCAGGTTTTGACTGCACAACTCTTTACGGAAGCGAGAATAACGACGAATTTTATGTTAACGGCGAAGGTCATGTTGTAACAAAGACCAATAACCACGGTGGAATTCTGGGAGGTATTTCCTCGGGAATGCCTATTATTTGCAATGTTGCATTTAAGCCCACCCCCTCGATTGCTCTTCAGCAGGATACTGTTGATTATAGTGCAATGAAGAACGAGCCTATAAACATAAGAGGCAGACATGACCCTTGTATCGTTCCGCGCGCTGTTCCATGTGTTGAAGCGGCAATGAACATCGCAATTATGTCGCATATGCTTGACTATCCAAACTTTTAAAAGAAAGGTTTATTATGGCTAATTATTTTCCAGATATAAATTTTGAACTTAATGATTTGCATCTTGTCAAGGTTTTATTATGTAATCTTCTTAGTAATCTTAACAAAGAAGTCACCCCTGACGAACTCTATGAGATAGCTGTCGGAAGTGAAATTGTCAACTACTTTTATTATAATGAGGCTATTGATGACCTCATAAAAACAGGCGCTATTGAAAAAAAGAGAAAGAACGGCAAAGAATTTATATCCATCACACCCAAAGGAAATTACGGAGCAGAAGAACTGAGGAGATGCGTTCCGAAATCTGTCAGAGATAAAATTCTTTCCGTTGCTCTTAAATATTTCTCAAAGCAGAAAATGTCAAAAGAAGTTGAATGTGTTATTGAGCAAACCAAGACGGGATTCTATGTCAACTGCAAAATACACGATATTCACGAAGATATTCTTCAGATGAGGTTATACTCTCCGAAATACGAACAAGCTCTTTTGATAAAAGAAAAAATACAATCAAATCCAAGCGAATTTTATGAAAAAATTATTTCCTATGCTTTGGATTTAAAAGAGTTTCAGCCTGAAATTGATTAAAAAGTATCCACCTGTTATATTGATTTACGCATATTTCAATTACAGGTGGATTTTATTTTTAAGAACAATTCATCGTTACGGAATTTTGAAAAATAAAAACTCTGTTGTAACAATGCAACAGAGTTTTTATTTTATATGTAATTAAAATAATCATCAGTGGGGCACAATCGCCATAAGTACTCCGGCGGCAACAGCAGAGCCGATAACGCCTGCAACATTCGGTCCCATAGCGTGCATAAGAAGGAAGTTTGTAGGGTTTGCCTCTGCTCCGACCTTCTGAGAAATACGGGCAGCCATAGGAACGGCAGATACTCCCGCAGAGCCGATAAGAGGATTTACCTTTCCTCCTGTTACCAAGTACATAATCTTTCCGAAAAGTACACCGCAAGCAGTTCCAATTGAGAATGCCGCAAGTCCAAGAAGAATTACTTTAAGAGTCGACCAGTTAACAACGCTATCTGCCGATGTTGTTGCACCAACCGATACACCGAGCATAATTGTAACAATATTCATCAAAGCGTTCGACGCAGTTTCAACAAGTCTTGAGCAAACTCCGCTTTCTTTAAGAAGATTACCGAACATAAGCATACCAACAAGAGGAGCTGCCGCAGGAACAAGAAGCGATACAACAAGAGTAACGGCAATAGGGAAAATTATCTTCTCTGTCTTTGAAATAGGACGGAGATTACTCATTACAACAGAGCGTTCCTTCTTTGTGGTCAGCGCTTTCATTATAGGAGGCTGGATTACAGGGACAAGCGCCATATACGAATAGGCCGCAACTGCTATTGTTCCGACAGAAAGTGAAAACGGTGTTCCGTCAGGTGATATACCGCTACCTATCATCTGGTTTGATACATATATTGCAGTAGGTCCATCCGCGCCGCCGATAATAGCTATTGACGCACATTCTTGAGGAGTAAGGCCGAGAGCAGCCGCACCGATAAGTGCCGCAAAGATTCCTCCCTGCGCTGCCGCTCCAAGAAGAAAACTCTTAGGATTAGCAATCAGCGGACCAAAGTCGGTCATACAGCCTATACCAAGAAAAATAAGTGGCGGAAAAAGTTCAAGCCTTACGCCTGTATAAAGGACATTAAGCAAACCTTCGCCCAATCCTCCATTTTCTACAGCAAGTCCTGCCATAGGAAGATTTGCAAGGAACATTCCGAATGCAATAGGAAGAAGAAGCAACGGTTCAAAACCTTTTTTAATCGCAAGATACATAAGACCAAACGAGATAAGAAGCATCAGACAATGTCTCCATGTTAGTGAAGCAAACCCCGATACTTCCCAAAGGCTCTGAATTGAGTCAAGAAAAGTCTGTAACATAAATTATAAAACTCCTTTAAAATGATTTACTTAATTAAAATGGTGAAGTATTATCTCTGATACCTGCCATCGCCCATACAGGTCTGCCGCCCGCATTATGCGATTTCTTTATTGAACGAACAGAATATCTGGTCTCACCATCTGACATAGCGGCAACAGCGGCAGCAATTACAGCAACTACTTCATCGCTTA
>CALZLD010000075.1 GCA_945788225.1 uncultured Clostridia bacterium | reverse complement strand
TGACATAGCCGTTTTTTATGACTGTTCCCGTTGCGGTGAAAATTTCAGCGTTGTATAAATACATTTTATCCTCCATAAAAAAATCGGATTTCAGCTGAAATCCGATTGTATCTGCTCTTTACTTTGAACCTCTTCGGCCGGATTTTCTCTTGCCGTCGATGCTCCGTTTAAGGTCGCATTGCTTTTCTTCGCTGTTCTGCTTGAACTTGTTGAGCATATCCTCAAATGATTGCTCCGCCGCAGTAACAGGCTTTTTAGGCTCCCATACTTCAGGGATACGGTTTTTGTCGTTGTTCTGCTTTGGCGCAGGTTTATTCGGTCTCTGACCTCCGCCCTGCTTGGGACCGTTAAAGTTTTTCTGAACGGGAGGCAGAGCCTTTTTTATCGAAAGACTGATTTTTTTGTCCTCGCCTATAGAAATGACCTTTACCTTTACAACCTGTCCTTCGGTAACATGGTCCTTGATTTCATTGACATAAGTGTTTGCAACCTCGGAAATATGTACCATTCCCGTAACGCCCGGCTCGATTTCAACAAACGCGCCGAACTTTGTAATACCGGTGACCTTGCCTTCGTAGATTTTGCCTACTTCAACCTGCATAAATTATTTTTTCCCCTCAAAAATTTAGCCCCTCGATGTATCATAGAACCTTACTTCATTCGGATATGCGTAATCGAGTTCTTCAATGGCATACTGTTCCATATACTCGCTTTCGTTTTCGATTGAGAGAAGTCTTTCATATTCTTCGTTTTCAAGCTCAATCTGAGCCTTTTTCTCCTCAAGCGCTGCAAGCTGTTCTCTCTTGTCGGCAAGCGTTACCTGAACCGAAACTATATTAAAAACGGCATAAATCACAAATGCGACAAAAGCGATTTTAATAAATCCACCAAGAGCCATAGGTCTTTGCTTTTTTTCGGTATTCTTTTTCAAGTAACTCACATCCTTCAAACGAAAGCCTCATGCCCCGCAATTTTGAAAAACTCCCGCAAAAATCGTCCGTGAAAGCGGAAATGTACGAACATATTATACACCATAGTATGCAATTTTTTCAAGAGATTTTTTATAATTTTTAAATTTTTTTGAATTTTGGGCAGTTATTAACAAAAAATGTCTTTGCCTTTTGACAAACTGATACAAAACAACCTGCAATTTTAAGCAGAATTTTCCTGTAAACAAGAGAAAAAAACCGTCTTATCGCATTGCTTACCGCTCTTATTGCCGTCAAGAGAGCATACCCGACGGTGAAAAAGTAAATTGCAAACCCCAGAACGCTTCCCAAAAAGCAAAAAAATCTCACATTCCCTCTTGAAAGCTCAACCGAGAAGATAACAAGCGAAAGTCCCCATATCATCATAAAAATGACATCTTCAACGGCGACAAGCGCACTTTTATGCGGAACAATCGCTCTTATCACGCGGAAAATATCGAAAACAACGCCGAGAAAAACTCCGAGCAGAACGGAGTAAAGAAAGAGCAGACATTCTTCTGAAAGAGTGAAAAAATTATCGAGCAACACCCTGTTATTCCCCTTTCGGAACTATCTGAAAAGCTTGCCGAAAAACGAAACGCTTCCACGCCTGTCCTTGTCGCCGTAACAAATAGACCAGACATCGCCCTCTATCGCCATATCTCCGCTTCCGACGCTTATCTCGTTAACATGCAAATCCTTTCCCGTTATCGTCAGCTCGCCCATATTGGTGTAAAGCACAACCTGCTTTTCGTCAAAGCTGTCAACATCGGTAACGCCTGAAATTGTCAGCTTTGACCTGCTTTCAAGAATGAGATTATGTATTTTCTGTTCGGACATAAAAATACCTCCTTTTTTACGCATTATATGCGGACAAGGAGGTACTTTATTCACATATTTATTCCAAAGAGCCTTTTGGTATTTTCGTTTGCAATATCTATCATATTCTGCGTGGGAACGCCTTTTATCTCTGCGATTTTTTCAGCGGTGTATTCAATAAGTCGGCTGTCGCAACGCTTTCCGCGGAAAGGCTCGGGCGCCATATATGGACAATCCGTTTCAAGCAGAAGTCTATCAAGAGGAGTGACAGAGACCGCCTCTACCGCTTTTTTTGCGTTTTTAAAGGTGACAACTCCCGTAAAGCCTAAATACATTCCCAGAGAGAGAACTTCTTTTGCCGTTTCGGCAGAACCCGAAAAGCAGTGCATTACTCCGCAAGGACGATATTCTCTCAAAATATCCATCATATCGCCCGTAGCGTCACGGGAATGAATGATAACGGGCAGAGAAAGCTCCTTTGCAAGAGAAAGCTGTTCTTTAAAAATCTTTATCTGAAAATCTCTGTCAAAGCCGTCATAGTGATAGTCAAGACCTATTTCTCCTATTGCTACGACCTTTTTGTGCGACAAAGCGATGTCCCTTAAAACGCTTATATAGTTTTCGGGCAGATTTTCACATTCTTCAGGGTGAACACCAACTGAAGAATACATAAAGTCGTGCCTTTCAGCCATTAAAACTCCGTCCAGGACATTTTCAAAATAAGCGCAGGCGTGAATTACTCCCGACACTCCGCCCTCTTTCAGCTTTGTTGACAAAAGCTCTTCTCTGTCATCGTCAAAGGCTTTATCGTCATAGTGGCTGTGGGAGTCAAAAATATTACTGTATCCCATAATTATCTTATCTTTGTTCCGCAGGGCAGGCTGTCATCGGGGAAGATAACCTTTGCTCCGCCGTCCTCTGTGTCAGCGGCAAGTATCATTCCGTTGCTTTCAACTCCGCAAAGCTTTGCGGGAGCCAGGTTTGCAACAACGATTATCTTCTTTCCGATAAGGTCCTCGGGAGCGTACCATTCGGCAATTCCCGAAACAACCTGTCTTCCGCCCATTCCGTCGTCAAGCTGTAAGCAGAGAAGCTTTTTGGACTTCTTTACCTTTTCGCAGGATTTAACGAGCGCAACTCTAAGCTCAACCTTTGCAAAATCGTCAATAGCAATCTGCGGAGCGAGTTCAATCTGAGGCTTGGGTGCTTCTGCTTCTGTTAATGCAGCAAGCTCGTCAAGCTCTTTCTTGACATCTATACGCGGGAAGAGGACTTCTCCCTTATTTACTGTAACATTCTTTGAAAGAACACCGAAAGTTTCGGCGCTCTGCCAGGTTGTTGCGCTCTCGTCTGCACCAATCTGTCTGAATATTTCGGGCGAGGTGTGAGGCATAACGGGAGAAAGCATAACCGAAACTATTCTTATCGTTTCAAGAAGATTATACATAACGCTTGCAAGTCTTGCCTTGTTTGCTTCGTCCTTTGCAAGCACCCACGGAGCCGTTTCGTCAATGTACTTGTTAGCTCTTGAAACAACTTTTATCACTTCCGCAAGACCGTCGGCAAAACGGAACTGCTCATAAAGGGACGAAACCTTTTCGGAAAGTGCCGAAGCCATAGCAATAAGCTCATCATCGGGTTCGCCCTGCTGTCTGTCGTCGGGGAGTGTTCCGCCGAAGTATTTTATCACCATCGAAACAGTTCTTGAAACAAGGTTGCCAAGGTCGTTTGCAAGGTCGGAATTCATTCTGTTGAGCATAATTTCATTCGAGAACGCACAGTCCGCTCCGAAGGGCATTTCTCTCAAAAGATGGTATCTTACCGCGTCAACACCGTATCTGTCGGCAAGAATGAACGGGTCTACAACATTGCCCGAAGATTTACTCATCTTTCCGCCGTTGAAGGTTATCCAGCCGTGACCGTAAATCTTCTTCGGCAGAGGAAGGTCGAGCGCCATAAGGATTGCAGGCCAGATAATCGAGTGGAAACGGACGATTTCCTTTGCCATGACATGAACATCGGCAGGCCAGTATTTGTCAAAATCGTCGTACTTTTCATTCTGATATCCGAGCGCCGTGATATAGTTTGAAAGCGCGTCTATCCATACATAAACAACATGCTTGTCGTCAAAAGAAACGGGAACTCCCCATTTAAAGCTTGTGCGAGAAACGCAAAGGTCTTCAAGCCCCGGCTTTATAAAGTTGTTTACCATTTCGTTGACTCTTGTCTGAGGCTGAAGAAAATCTGTTTCTGTGAGAAGCTTTTCTATTCTGTCTGCAAAGGCAGAAAGCTTGAAGAAATACGCTTCCTCCTTAGCGTCCGTAACTTCTCTTCCGCAGTCGGGGCACTTTCCGTCAACAAGCTGGCTTTCTGTCCAGAAGCTTTCGCAGGGAGTGCAGTATTTTCCCGTATATTCGCTCTTGTAGATATACCCCTTGTCGTAAAGGTCTTTGAAAATTTTCTGAACAGACTCTACATGATAATCGTCTGTAGTTCTGATAAATCTGTCGTAGCTTATTCCCATACGCTCCCAGAGCTTTTTGAAGTTTACGCATATATCGTCAACAAACTGCTGAGGGGTAACTCCGCATTCCGTTGCTTTTTTCTCTATTTTCTGTCCGTGTTCGTCAAGACCTGTAAGAAACTTGACATCAAACCCCTGCATTCGCTTCATTCTTGCAACAACATCGCAGGCAACGGTTGTATAGCAATGTCCGATATGCGGATTGCCCGACGGATAGTAGATAGGTGTGGTAATGTAATAAGGTTTGTTTGACATTTTATATTCCTCCAAAGGTGAAATTTGTCTATCTATAAGATTATACCCCAAAGTCTGCAATTTGTCAATTTAAATGGGTTTTTTGAGCAAAAAAAATGCAGGGCAACGGTGCCCTGCAAGATGAAAAAAACAAAAATAATAGGATAAAATATGTGTAGAACAAAAGAAAGGAGACAACAAAACGGATGTTTAATCATATCAAAAATAAAAACATATAATTCAAACATCATATGTATTATAACCCATAAAGGTCAATCCGTCAATAAGTTTTGTTAATAACGAATTTTTTATCAAAATTTTCGTATATATGCACAATTTTATCCTTGTGTTTTAGTAAAAGTTTGTAAATGATTTTGTCGGAATATGTAGCTATGTCAAGGCATAAAATGCCCGACATAACGCAAGCCCCTTACTTTTAGCCCCGACTTTCGATAAGGCTGTTATTTTTGAACAGAAGAGAAATACACCATACCGCCGAAACAGCGACAAGAATATAAAGAATTCTGCTCAATAATGCCGCAGAGCTTCCGAAAAGCCATGCGATCAAATCGAACTGAAACAGTCCGACAAGTCCCCAGTTTACTCCGCCTATGATAAGAAGAGCAAGAGCAATTCGGTCCAACATAAATTTTTTACCTCTTTTCGATAGAGTCAATAAAGCAAGCCCTTGCAGATATTGTGCTCAGCGAAAGTGGTGTTATTCTCTGAATTTCAAGGTAAATTTTTGAAGATTATGCTATGTATGTTCTGTAATCCAGAGGAGAAGAATTCCCCATATCATAAATAATGACGGCATAGCAATTTTCGGGGTTTTTCACCGTTGATGTATCGTCAAAGATATATGTTCTGTCAGGAAAAAGCGACGGAGAAAATGAAAACTGAGAATTATTAAGCTTAATAACTTCAACGGTAACAATATGCGATGAATCAACGGCGCCTTCAAGACCTGCCGTTTTTTCATAAAAGCTCTTTATAGACTTTTCGTCAACTTTTCCGTCCTCTTTAACTTCAATCAAAGCAGCGGCAACAAAGGTGAAGTCGTCAGCTTCGCCCAGTTTTCCGCATGCGCTTACGGTATCGCGGCAATCGGTGCCCTTTAATTTCTCATTGTTTTCAAACTGCATTTCAAATTTAAAGAGAAAAAGGTTGTCGATAATTGCCGCTCCGACAACGGCAACAAGCGCAAGAGCTAAGATTGTGATAATAATTTTCGGCAGATTTGAAATAACTGTTTTCATAAAAATCCTCCTTTAAATACAATACAGATTAGTTTCCCACGCAGGGAGATAAAGCTGATGCCTTAAATAGAATCTATATTCGGGGTTTATGCTGTTTATAAGAATTGGAAGCGAAAAAATATCTTCGTTGCGGTGATATAAAGACACCATAAGCTTCGGCTTATAATTTTTTATCGTTGCATAAGCACCTGTCAGCGCTTCCTTTTCGGCACCCTCCACATCCATTTTAAGAATGGTACAAGGCTTTTTGCAGAGAACGCTGTCAACGCTCCGGGCAGGCGTTTCCTTTCCGTTTTTTGAAACTGAAGATTGTCTGCCTGCCTTTGCCGCAAAGAAAAGCGTTGTATCTTTTTCCCACGCGGCGGCGTTTATTACGGTGACATTTTCCATTCTGTCAACCGATTTTATAAGCTTTGAGCAGTTTTTAAAATCGGGTTCAAGAGCAAAAATCTCTTTATATTTTCCGCTTGTAAAGCTTAAAAATTCTTCTATCGTGTCGCCCTTATATGCTCCTAAATCGATATATATTTCATCTTCTTTAGGTTTTATAATATCGGTATATACTTCCTCCTTCGGCGTTGTGCAACTGTCAAGATACTCTATCTTTCCGCTTATTTTATAGTTTATAATGTCCGAAAAGGTCTGTTTTGATTTTTCATCGCACAAAAGCGAATAGGCCTTCGCTATTTTTTCTTCGTTCGCGTTTACATATTCAAGGTCAAAAACCTCTCCGCAAAAATCAACAACGGGAACATCTGGAGCAAGAACCGTGTGTCTTTTTGCTATCGAAAATATCTTGTCATAAAGCTCTCTGTACCCTGCGGCAAAGGCAAGAACGATGATAAAATCTTCTTCCTCGCTTTCGACCTGAGATAGAGTTTTAACCTTAAAGCCTGCAAAGGAATGTCCTCGCACAAACTCGTCGCTTGCAAAGATACCTTTGATTTTTATGCCGTACTTTTCCATTACGGACATTATTTTTACGGCTCCGTCGCCCATTCCGTAGATATATATGGGCAAATCGGCTCTTTTAAGCCGTTGCCACGAGGTTTCATATTCTTTTATAAAGGGAAGAATAAAACCGCCCCCTTTTTGAATTTACAAGTATATCTTAACACTTTATTAATAATATGTCAATAAAAAATCCGCACAAACAGCCTTGTGCGGATAAATTTTTATGCCTCGGAGCTGTTGAGATAATCCTCCTGCTCTTTGGTGAGAGTGTCTATTTCCATATTCCAGAATTTCAGTTTTCTTCTTGCAACTTCGTTGTCGATTTCCTTGGGGACATTGATGATATTATCGGTGAATGTTCCCTTGTTCTTTGCAACATAAAGCGCGCTGAGAGCCTGAATAGCAAAGCTCATATCCATTATTTCGGCGGGGTGACCGTCCCCTGCGGCAAGGTTTACAAGTCTGCCTTCTGCGATAACATAGAGCCAGTTTCCGTTTGAAAGCTTATATCCCATAATGTTGTTTCTTGCAACACGCTTTTCAACAGCGATTTCACGAAGAGTCTTGACATCCACTTCGCAGTCAAAATGTCCTGCGTTGCACATAATCGCTCCGTTTTTCATATTGACAAAGGATTTTTCGGTGATAACATCCTTACAGCCCGTTACTGTTACGAAAAAGTCGCCTATCTTTGCCGCCTCTTCCATCTTCATAACGGTAAAGCCGTCCATAACAGCCTCCATAGCTTTTATGGGGTTGACTTCGGTGACAATTACCTTTGCGCCAAGACCTTTCGCTCTCATCGCAACTCCCTTGCCGCACCAGCCGTAGCCTGCAACAACGACATTCTTGCCTGCGACGATAAGGTTTGTCGTTCTGTTGATACCGTCCCACACGGACTGTCCCGTGCCGTATCTGTTGTCAAAAAGATGCTTGCAGTCAGCGTCATTGACAAGCACCATAGGGAATTTAAGCTTCTTTTCCCTGTTCATTGCGATAAGTCTTATAATACCCGTGGTGGTTTCTTCGCAACCGCCCAGAACATCCTTTATCTTTTCGGGGTATTCGTTGTGGATAAGGTTGACAAGGTCGCCGCCGTCGTCGATGATGATATTAGGACCTGCCTCAATAACCTTTGAAATATGGCGGTGATATTCCTCCGCCGTTGCGTTGTACCACGCAAAAACATTCAGCCCGTCGTGAACAAGAGCCGCCGCAACATCGTCCTGCGTTGAAAGAGG
>CALZLD010000074.1 GCA_945788225.1 uncultured Clostridia bacterium | reverse complement strand
AGGCTTAAAACTCCGCCGAAAAGCTTTACATAGCTGTCAAGGTCCGTAGAGCAGTTATTGCAATGCACCATCGCGACGGGACTGCCGTCGGGGGTGGCTACTATGTCAATCTGTTCGTAGCGCTTTGAGAGGTCCTTTTCAAGAACGACCATACCGAAGATTGATGTTCCCGCGGAAACATTACCCGTTCTTTTTGCTATGCTGTTTGTTGCGACCATACCCGTTTCTGCATCGCCCTCGGGCGGACAGAAATTGATGTTGCCGCCGAATGTTCCCGTTTTATCGAGAAGCTTTGCTCCCTCTAAAGTGAGTGTTCCTGCGCTTTCGCCCACGGGGATAATTTCAGGGAGAATGTCGCGGATTTTTTCTGTAAAAGCTGTGCCCTCGGTGAGAGAGTCGAACTGCGTGAGCATTCTTTCGTTATAGTTGCCCGTTTCAGCGGAGATGGGGAACATTCCCGAACCGTCGCCTGTGCCTATAACCTTTTTGCCCGTCAGTTTCCAGTGAACAAAGCCTGCAAGGGTGGTGATGTATTTTATCTTTGAGATATGCTCTTCTTTATTGAGTATCGCCTGATAGAGATGTGCAACGCTCCAGCGCTGAGGAATGTTGAACTCAAACTTTTCGCTTAAAATCTCAGCTGCCTCGGAGGTTATGGTGTTTCTCCAGGTGCGGAAGGGAACTAATAGCTTATCGTTTTCGTCAAAGGCAAGGTAGCCGTGCATCATTGCGGAAATGCCTATGGACGAGGTTGTTTTAAGGTCGGTACCGTATTTTTCACGGACATTCTTCATAAGGTCAGAGAAACAGTCGGCAAGACCGTTGTCTATGTCCTCTTCGGAATATGTCCAGATACCGTCTTTGAGTTTATTTTCCCAGTCGTGAACGCCGACGGCGAGTATTGAAAAATCCTTTGCGATAAGAACGGCTTTTATTCTTGTTGAGCCGAACTCGATACCTATTGAAGTAAGACCGTTTTCAATCTGATTTCTGATATCCAAAATTATCACCTGCTTTTTCAGTTTGCCGCCGCTTTATTCTGCGGAGTCTGCGGTTTTTCTGCCGACGCTGCCTGTTTTTTGGTCTGTCTTGACTTTCTTGAAACGACTATACTCTGAACAACGAGGAAGATACAAAGCATTGCGGCGATTGTAATTCCTGTCCACCATGCCTGGTCAAGTCCTACCGATGAAACTATGTTCTGGATAAGGCTTAAAGACATTACACCGAAGAGTGTTCCGATGATGTTACCTACACCGCCGGTGAGCATTGTTCCGCCGATGATTGTTGAAGCTATAGCGTTCATTTCTGCGCCCATTGCGTGAGAAGCGGCGCCCGAACCTACATGCATAAAATAAACATAACCGCCTATTCCTGCAAAAAGTCCGCAAAGAACATAGGAGCTGAAGGTTACTCTCTTGACATTTACGCCGAGCATAAGTGCGCTCTGACGATGTCCGCCCACTGCATAGAAGTTTCTGCCGAATTTTGTCCATTTAAGTACAAAGAAGAGTATTGCGACGATGAGAAGGGCTACAATTACGCCGATTTCAATATATGCGTCGATATAGTTGCCCGCTTTGTTATAAGAGCCCATTCCGGGGATAACTATTCTTGTGTCCTTTAAAGCCACAAAGCTTTCGTTCTCAACATTAAAGGGGTTGGTGTGAACAATAGTTGTCATACCTCTTGCAAAGAACATTCCCGCAAGAGTGACGATGAACGGCTGGATTTCAAGGTATGCAATAAGGTAACCCTGAACAAGACCGAACGCAAGACCTATTGCAATGGCTATAAGCATTGAAACGAAAACATTTCCGCCCATATAATCAAGATATACGGCACAGCTCATACTTACAAGCGCGGTAACTCCTCCGACGGAAATATCAATTCCGCCCGTTATCATAACAAGAGTCATTCCGCAGGAAAGAATAATAAGAGCCGCGTTTGCATTGAGTATATTGAAAAGCGTCTGAGGCTTTAAGAAGCCTTTGCCGAGAAAAATCATTGCTCCGATATACATAAGTATAAATACCACTATTGTTATCGAAGTCAGCAGGTTTGTATCAGACATACCGCTGATTTTTTTCATTATTGTTCTCGGAGAGAATTTATTTTCTGACATATTTAATCCCTCATTTCAAGATACAATTTGTTAGTTTGCGGATTTTGCCGCCGATGATGCCTTTATCTTCTTTATAAGAGCGGCAAGCTTTTCTCTTACTATCGGGGCGCTCATAACAACGAGAATGATTACTACGATTGCCTTATAAGCCGAGAGAGCCTCTGATGAAACCTCAAGCTTATAGAGAGTTGTTGTGAGGAACTGGATAACATACGCTCCGAGAACGGAAGCGCCGATGTTGAACTTTCCTCCCGAAAGGGCGTTTCCGCCGAGGGCAACCGCTAAGATAGCGTCCATTTCGATGTCCTTTGCAACTACCGAGTAGTTAATCGTTGAAAGACGGCTTACCTTGATAAAGCCTGCGACTGCAACGAAAAATCCGAGGATGACATAGGTGATGAACTTGATGAATTCGGGGTTAAGACCGTTAAGACGGGATGAATTCTGATTTATTCCGACTGACTGGATGTATAGTCCTAAGCTGGTGAACTTAAAGACAAGCGCCGTGATTATCATACAAGCGACAGCTATGAAGAAAGAGGTCGGAATGGGGATGCCGGGTAAAAATCCTCCGAAGTAGCTGAAAACCTTATCGCTTACTATGGGGAGTTCGTTATTGTTTATCCACGCGGCGATTGAACGGCCTGCCGTGAAGAGAATGAGCGTTGCGACCATCGGCTGAATTTTGAAGTAGGCAACGAGCGTTCCGTTGAATGCGCCGAATGCCATTGCAACAAGACAGCTTACAAGAAATGCAACGATGATGGGAGCCTGCAAGGTTTCGGGGCGGGAGTCTGTTCCGCAGAGAACACGGAGCACTACGCTTCCGCTGATTGCTATTGCCGCGCCGACAGAGATGTCCTGTCCGCCCGAAGCCGCCGTTACGAGAGTCATTCCTATTGCAAGAATGGCAAGCTCGGAGCCGTAGTCGAGTATTGTCATTATGTAGCCCGAAAGAACGGGGTTGCCGTCGCTTGAATAACCGAGTGTTATTTTAAAGAACGACGGGTCTGCGATAAGATTGAAAATCGCAAGAAGTAAAAGTGCCGCTATGGGAATAAATATCTGATTTCTGAAAAGCTTTGAGAAAAATTCAGAAACGGGGTTTGTTTTTGCAGTTTTAATCTGTGCCATTAGCCTCGCCTCCTGCTATTGTGTTCATAATCATATTCTGGCTGAGTTCTTCGCCCGAAAGCTCGCCTACTGCTTTTCTGTCACGCATTACAACAAGACGAGAGCAGGTTCTGAGCATTTCGTCTGTTTCGGACGAAATAAAGGTGACGCTCATACCCTCTGACGCAAGCTTTAAGACAAGCTTCTGGATATCGACCTTTGTTCCGACATCGATACCTCTTGTGGGTTCGTCAAGGATAAGGTATTCGGGGTTTGTGAGTAACCAGCGTCCGAGAAGAACCTTCTGCTGATTTCCGCCCGAAAGGGATTTGATAGGTGTGTTGACGGACGCCGTTTTGATATCGAGAAGTTCGATATACTTATTGGCGTATTCCGTCGCCTTTGCCTTTGAAATGGGCTTGAAAAGTCCCTCTTTGACCTGCATTGCAAGAATGATGTTATCTCTTACGGAAAGGTCGCCGACGATACCGTCACGCTTTCTGTCCTCTGAAAGATAGGCAATGCCGTTTTTCATAGCGTCGATAGGCTTTGTTATCTTGACGGGCTTGCCGTGCATTTTCACTTCTCCGCCAAGGACTTTATCGGCGGCAAAAATTGCTCTTACACATTCGCTTCTGCCTGAGCCCAAAAGTCCCGCAAAGCCGTTGACTTCGCCCTTATGGATAGTAAAGTCTATTGGTTTTATATCCGCGTCGGAATAAAGTCCCTTTGCCTCAAAGACGGGGGGAACATTTTCATCGGCAACGAAAACTGCCGCGTCGCCCTTGATGTCTGAAAGGTCGTCAAGCTCTTTTCCGAGCATTTTTGAAACAAGCTGAACTCTGGGGAGCTCGCTTATTGTGTATTCTCCAACTAGTGTACCGTCGCGAAGAACGGTGATTTTATCGCACACTTCATAAACCTGGTCCAGGAAGTGTGTAACAAAGATTATTCCTACTCCGCGCGCTTTGAGGTTTCTCATAAGCACAAAGAGCTTTTCAACCTCGTTTTCGTCAAGGGACGAGGTAGGTTCGTCAAGGATAAGAACCTTGCACTGCATATCGACAGCTCTTGCTATCGCTACCATCTGCTGAACGGCGATAGAACAGCTTGCAAGCTGCTGCGTCGGTTTAACTGCGATGCCGAGAGAGTCGAGAACCTTCTGCGCCTCCTCGTTCATCTTCTTCCAGCTCAAAACCGAGCCTTTCTGTCTTCCTATATAGATATTCTCTGCAACAGACAGATTGGGGCAGAGAGAAATTTCCTGATAAACTGTGCTGATGCCCACATTCTGAGCGTCCTGCGGGGATTTGATATTCAAAGGCTTGTCAAAACCTTTCATCGTTATCGTTCCCGAATCCTTGGGATAAACGCCCGTGAGGACTTTGATGAGCGTGGATTTTCCTGCTCCGTTTTCTCCCATTAAAGCGTGAATTTCGCCCTCGCAAAGAGTGAAGTCAACATTCTGGAGAGCCTTTACTCCGGGGAAGGACTTGCAAATGTTGCGCAATTCAAGCACTGCGTTTTCTTTCATTCACGGTTCACCTCCGAAAAATTTACAGTTTTTAACATTTTGTGGCAAATTTGGCTGCAAAAATGGCGGCGGGTGATGTTCCGCGCCGCCTTTTGCATTGTTAAGAAAGAAAGTATATCTTTTAGATTCCGTAATTGTTTACATCGTCCTGAGTAATTGTTGCTGCGTCAAAGCCCTTTTCGTCCATTACAACAACCTTCTGCTCAAGCTTTTCGCCCTTTTCGAGCTTGTTGATGATGTCAACTATGTAATCAGCCTGGAAAGGATTGCACTGACCGTCGTAGTTCCAGTTCTTCTTGAGGAGTTCTTCAAGAGCCCACTTGTTGCAGTCAAAGCCCATTACGATAACATCCTTGCCAACGCCGTGTGAGATATTTGCCTTGTCGAGAGCTGCAACTGCGCCCTTAGCCATATCGTCGTTTTCAGCGTAGATAACATTGAATGACTTGCCTGAGTCGATAACTGACTGAACAATCTGCTGAGCCTTTTCTGCGTTCCATTCAGCTGTCTGCTGTGTAACGATGTTCCAGCCCTTAGCCTTTGCTGTGTCTGTGAGAGCGCCTGAACGGCCCTTCTGTGCTGCTGAACCCATAACGCCCTGAATGTGAATGATGTTGTATTCGGGGAGGTTCTGTGATTCGAGCCATGAAACTGCTGTTTCGCCTTCCTTAGCCATGTCTGAAACGATTGAAGCTTCGTAAAGCGAGTCGTCAGCGTCGATTGTGCGGTCGAAAAGGATAACCTTTACGCCTGCTGCCTGAGCGTCCTTAAGAACTGAATCCCAGCCTGCTGTGTCAGCTGCTGAAAGGAGAAGGTAGTCAACTTCGTCCTGAATGAACTTCTGAGCGTAACCTATCTGCTCGTCGTTCTTGAGTGAGTAAGCAAAGGAAGCGTCAAAGCCGTTTTCCTTTGTGAAGGTTTCCTTCATATCCTTGTCGTTTGCTGTACGATAGCCTGACTCGTTAGGGTCATTGTTGATGATGCCGACTTTGATGAGGTCGCCATTGTTTCCGCTGTTTGCGGGAGCCTTAGTACAACCTGCAAGTGAGAAACAAAGTGTTGTAGCGGCAACAAATGAGAGAATTTTCTTAAAGTTCATAATTATTACCTCCGTATCATTGTGGGACGAGTGTTGTCCCTAAGTTGTACTTAGATTATAATATGATTGTTCATACATTTATACCGAAAATTTTACGCATATTGTTTAAGATTTTACGATTATTGCAAGTTGTATTGCAAATTTGTATGTTTTAGGTAAAATTTGTATTATTTTTCTGAGCTTTAAACTCCTGCGGGGTAAGTCCTGTATGCTTTTTGAATATCTGGCTGAAATAACGGTAGTCTCCGAAGCCTACCTCATAGGCTATTTCATAGACCTTCTTATGAGTGCAGCAAAGAAGTGTTTTTGCCTTTTCTACGCGGATTTCTGTTAAATATGTAACAAAGTTCACGCCCATTTCCTTTTTGAAAAGACTGCTGAAATAGGTTGGAGTGAAGTTCATATAGTCGGCGGCGTCCTTTAGCGACAAATCTTCGTTCGGATAGTTTTCTTCGATGAATTTCTTGACTTTTGAAGCAAATTCTCCGCCCGACTTTGATACAACTTCGCTTCTCCACCTGATACATTGTAATAACATCTCTGTAAAATATTCAACAGACTTGTCTGGTGTTGACAGCTCTTCGATGTCATCTACTGTTCCGAAGCAGGAAACAAATTCGTCGTCGGATATTCCGATTTTTTGAGCAAAGGACTTTGCAGTCAAGTAAATATCGGTTGAAATATATAAACGCAAAAGGACTGATTTAAGCTCACAAAAGCCGATTTTATCGAAAAATTCAGCAATAACCGTTCTGCCGTTTTCAAGCGAGCCGTTGTTTATCAGCTGTTGGAGCTGTTCGGTGTCAATTTTGCGGACGGGTTCGTTATGCAATACGGTGCTCCCCCTTTATACTACAAGTTGTATTCTTTTACGGAGTTTCTTATGACAATTTCAGGCGTAAATAAGAAATCTTCTGCCTTACGGTTGGGATTTTTTATAAGTCCCACAATAGTTTCTGCCGCCTTTTCGCCGAGAAGCTGATGAGGGTGGCGGACGGAAGTTAGGGGAATATCGGATATTTCTGCAAACTTTGAGTCGTCTATTCCGACGATGGAAATATCATCGGGAACGGAAATTCTGTGGGATTTGCAGAACGAAATAAGGTCGATAGCAAGGCGGTCATTGTAGCATACAACTCCCGTTGCGCCCGAGGCTTTAAGGAGCTTTAAAATACGGCTTTCAAAGAGCGAAAAGAGCGTATCCGATTCCTTGGTCGTATACCACATAACATTTTCCTCGACTTTTTCCACTCCGTTTTCAATACAACTTTGCATAAAGCCACGGTATCTTTCGTGCCCCTGAATATCGTCAACAGCGAAAATTGCGCAGATTTTCTTATGCCCCATTTTAAAGAGATGGTCTGCCGCAAGCTTTCCTGCCGCTGAATCGTCAAGTGAAACGCAGGGGAAATCTGCCCAGGGGTATTTTGCGTTAAAGAACACTATGGGGATATTTTTTGCCTTGAGGGTTTGAAAAAGCTCGATATTCTGGTTGGGGAGCGCACTTTTTGACGGCTCGATGATAAGCCCCTGAACGCCCTGCTCCATCATTGAGCAGAGAGCGCGCGACTCTTCATAGACCTTATTGCGGGTTATGGCAAGCTGCATTCCGATATTGTTTCGGCGGAGGACTTTTTCTATTCCCGTCACTATTGAGGGGAAGATATAGTCGCCGAAGTAGGTTGAAATCAAACCTACATTTACATGTCCGGGCAGAATTTCTTTGTCGGGGTTATTTTTGACAAAGGTTCCGCTTCCTCGCATACGGGTAATGATGTTCTGATTTTCAAGGACATTGAGAGCCTGCCTTACGGTCTGTCGGCTGACATTGTGCATTGAGGAAAGCTCATTCTCAGAGAAAAAGCGGTCGCCCTCTGTCAGATTATTTTCGGTAATATAGTTTTTTGTCCATTCAACTATGGTTAAGTACTTAAAGTTGTCCATATAAAAACCCCCATAAATCGAGCTATTTTTTATGTTACTCCGAATTTATGCCTATATTATAACACAACGCTTTTAATTTGTAAATACAACTTTTGAAAAAAATACAATTTGTGGGGACAAAAAAACAACGGCCCTCAAAGAGAGCCGTTATTTGATTAGTCAATCTTAATCTTACCTACTAGGTTGAAGATGAAGATGCTACTGATGTAGGATACTGAGGATGAACACCAACGAGTGTACCAGCCTTGTAAGCATTGATCTGATCCTGCTCACTTGCGGGGCAAGTAAGAGATGTTGTATCCTGTGACCAGAGAGCGTAGTCGATTGTATCGCCTGAAACGCCTGTC
>CALZLD010000073.1 GCA_945788225.1 uncultured Clostridia bacterium | reverse complement strand
GGCAGGGATAATCCCGAATATGATTATCTTAAACCTGAGGGAATGGAAGATGTTCCTTTGTTTAACGATAAGGGTGGAGAAGAAGCTCCTGTTGTCAAGGCAAAAACAAAAGGAAAAAATAAAAAGACAATTTCATAAAAAAGTCTTTACAAATGCTTTCTCATATGGTATAATAATCAAGCAGTTGTTTGCAAGCCGATTACTTGGATTAAGGAATAAGCCGATTTATCGGAGATTAACCCACCTTTTTCTAAGTTTTTGGTAAAAAAATATAAAAAGGGGTGCATTAATATGATGCTCAAAGAAGAAAAAGCAGCAGTTATCGCAGCAAACAAGATTAACGATAACGACACAGGTTCTCCGGAAGTTCAGATCGCAATTCTTACAAAGAGAATTAACGACCTTACAGAACATCTCAGAACCCACAAGAATGACAACCATTCAAGAAGAGGACTCTTCAAGATGGTAGGTCACAGAAGAAACCTTCTCAACTATCTTCAGAAGAAGGATATCAACAGATACCGTGCAATAATTGAAAAGCTCGGAATCCGTAAGTAAAAAAAGTAATGTTTCTAAGAGGCAGTCGTGGATTATCCCTTCTGCCTTTTAGCGTTAGTTTAGGCAGTAGGAATTAGCATTAAATTGTGTGACTTTTTAAAACTAAAGTCACAGAATTTATTGCTAAACTGCTGCCAAAAAAATAAGGAGGCAGTAAAAAATGTTCGAAAATTATAAGGTCTTTGAAACAGTCTATGCAGGCAGAAAGCTTGTTGTAGAGACAGGAAAAACATGTGAGCTTTCTAATGGCTCATGTTGGGTAAGATACGGTGAAACCGTTGTTATGGCAAATGTTACAGCAAGCCCCAAGCCGCGAGAGGGAGTTGATTTCTTTCCTCTTTCGGTTGACTATGAAGAAAAACTCTATTCAGTAGGCAAAATTCCGGGCTCGTTTATGAAGAGAGAAGGAAAACCTTCAGAAAAGGCTATTCTTACTTCCAGAATGGTTGACCGTCCTATAAGACCCCTTTTCCCTAAGGATATGAGAAATGATGTGTCCGTTGTAATGACAGTTCTTGCAGTTGACCCTGATTGTTCACCTGAAATAACGGGACTTATCGCAACATCAATCGCTATTTCAATTTCAGATATTCCCTGGAACGGACCTATCGGCGGAATTTCTGTCGGTCTTGTTGATGGTGAGATTATTCTTAATCCTAATCTTGAACAGAGAGCAAGGACCGACCTTAATCTTACTGTTGCTGGAACTATGGAAAAAATCGTTATGATAGAAGCTGGTGCAAATCAGGTTCCCGAAGATGTTATGCTTAACGCTCTTCAGGCAGGACACGACGAGATAAAGAAAATAGTAGCTTTTATCAAAGATATTCAGGTTCAGATAGGTAAAAAGAAGTTTGAATTTGAATCGATGGAAGTTGACCACGATATGTTTGACGCCATTGCGGAGCTTGCCGAAGAAAAGGTTAAGTTCGCTCTTGACACAAACGATAAAAATATTCGTGAGGCAAGGCTTGCTCCTATTGTTGATGAAATTCATGCCGCTTTTGACGAAAAGTATCCTGAGCAGATTGCGATGATAGACGAATGTATCTATAAGCTTCAGAAGAAAATTGTCAGAAACTGGCTTTATGAAGGTAAACGCGTTGACGGCAGAAAGATTGATGAAATCAGACCTCTTGCCGCTGAGGTTGGCGTTCTTCCAAGAGTTCATGGTTCAGGAATATTCACTCGTGGTCAGACTCAGGTTCTTACAATAGCTACTCTCGGTCCTGTAAGCGATTCTCAGAGAATTGACGGTATCGACGAAGAAGAATCCAAGAGATATATGCATCATTATAATTTCCCAAGCTATTCGGTAGGCGAAACAAAGCCTTCAAGAGGACCCGGACGCCGAGAAATCGGTCACGGTGCTCTTGCTGAAAGAGCATTGGCTCCCGTTATTCCCGATGTTGAAGATTTTCCGTATGCATTCAGACTTGTTTCTGAAGTCCTCTCATCTAATGGTTCGACATCACAGGGCTCGATTTGTGGTTCTACACTTGCACTTATGGACGCGGGCGTACCAATAAAGGCTCCTGTTGCCGGAATTTCTTGCGGACTTATCACCCGTGAGGATGGAAGCTTTATGACAATGGTAGATATTCAGGGTCTTGAAGACTTTTTCGGAGATATGGACTTCAAGGTCGGCGGAACACACAATGGTATTACCGCTATTCAGGTTGATATCAAGGTTGACGGTCTTACTATGGATATCATTAAGGAGGCTTTTGAGAAAACTCGTAAGGCAAGACTTTATATTCTCGACGAGATAATGCTTAAAGCGATTCCTGAGCCTCGTGCAACAGTTAGCAAATATGCTCCTAAAATGCTTCAGACTAAAATTAATCCTGATAAGATTCGTGAAGTTATCGGTCAGGGCGGAAAGGTTATTCAGAAAATTCAGGCTGATTGCGATGTTAAGATTGATATTTCTGAAGACGGAAATGTATTTATTTCAGGTATTGATGCCGAAAAGGCAAAAATGGCGCTTCAGATTGTTGAAACTATTGCTAACGATCCAGAAGTTGGTGCAATTTACAGAGGCAAGGTTGTTCGCATAATGAACTTTGGTGCGTTTGTTGAAATTGCTCCCGGCAAGGATGGCCTTGTTCATATTTCAAAGCTTGATAATCAGAGAGTTGAAAAGGTTGAGGATGTTGTAAACATAGGAGACCAGATTGTTGTCAAAGTTATGGAAATAGATTCTCAGGGAAGAATAAATCTTTCAAGAAAAGACGCTCTTGCAGATATAGAAGCAAAGAAAAATCATCAGTAAAGTATAATAGAAACGCTATGTCTTTATTCGGCATAGCGTTTTTTTATAGTGTATCAAATTTATCTTTTCCCTCATATTTTATATTGTGACCAATCGGTCTTGATATTATTTTGGGGGCGATATTTTGGAATTGCTTTTATGTTTTGTTATTGTTCTGTCGATAGTTACTTTTATATTAAGTGTAAAAGATTTCTCCTATCATAAAGCATTCAGACAAGATAAATCAAAGTCTGTTATTGTAATACCTATATCCGATGATGAAAATAATATTGAAATATATATAAGATATATTGTCAAAAGCATAAAGAATAGCGGAATTAATCTTCGAAAGGTTATTCTGTTTGATACCGGTATGAATGATGAACAACTTCAGATATGCAACAAATTATGTGAAGAGAACAGTATGATTGAAATTGCAAACAGGAAAGAAATTGTAAACTGTCTTACTGCTTTATTGAAATAAACTTGTTTATATGCTATAATATTTTAAAGCGGAGGTGATGTGCTCTTGAATGAAAAACAGCTTCAGAAAATTTCCGGGACTGTTGAAGATATAATATACAAAAATGCTTCAAACGGATATACTATTCTCGATCTTGATATGAACGGCACATTGACTACCGTTGTCGGCGAAATAGGAAATGTTGATGAGGGAGAGGAACTTATCCTTGAAGGCGAATATGTAAATAATCCGAAATACGGAGTTCAGTTTAAAGCTTTGATTTGCGAACGAAAATTACCGGAAACTGCATATGCTATACAAAAATATCTTGCTTCGGGAGTGATAAAAGGAATAGGTCCGACTCTTGCAAAAAATATTGTAGATACATTTGGTGAAAAATCTCTTGAAATCATAGAGAATAATCCTGAAGAGTTAGTAAGGGTGAAGGGATTTACAAAAAAGAAAGTTGAAACAGTCAGGCAGGAATTACAACGAGTTTTTGGAATAAGAAAACTTATGAACTACCTTGGAACATTTGGTGTATCTCCTGCAACAGCGATTAAAGCGTGGAAAAAATGGGGCCAGTTTTCTATTGATATTATAAAAGAAAACCCGTATGCATTATGTGACTTTGGAATCGATCTTGAATTTAATAAGGCTGAAGAAATAGCTTCTGTTCTTGAAATATCCTCTGATGACCCAAACAGAGTAAAGGCAGGAATGACATATATTCTCTCTGAAAATGCAAATTCGGGACATACCTGTCTACCCACAGATTTTTTACAAAAAACATCGTGTAAGTTTCTTGATATTTCTGAAGAAACATTTTATAAGGCGCTTGAATCGGAATATAAGGAAGAAAATTTGTTCGAATATATAAAGAAAAACAGATGTTTTACATATCTTAGGCATTATTACATTGCAGAAAACTATATTACAGCGCGGCTTTCTGCAATGAAAGCGTTTTTTCTTGACAGCGGTTCGGATTTTGACAATGCAATAGACCTTGTTGAAGAAGAAAATGGAATTAAATATGAGGATCTTCAAAGGAAAGCAATTTCACTCGCGCTTTCAAAAGGTTTTTTGATACTTACCGGAGGCCCAGGAACGGGTAAAACCACTACATTGAATGCTATTATTTCTCTTTATGAACAGCAGGGGATGAAAGCGTTTATCGCCGCACCGACAGGCAGAGCTGCAAAGAGAATCTCTGATTTAACAGGGTATTCAGCAAAAACAATACATAGATTGCTTGAAGTAGCATATGATGATGGCTCGGGAATTATGAAATTTGTTCATAATGAGCAAAATCCGCTTGATTGTGATGTTCTTATCGTTGATGAGATGTCAATGGTAGATACTCTTTTGTTTGCAGAACTTTTGCGGGGAATAAAACTTTCATGTAAACTTATTCTCGTTGGTGATACGGACCAGCTTCCTTCTGTTGGTGCCGGTAATTTGCTTAAAGATATTATAGACAGTAAGACGATGACTGTTGTTCAACTTACAGAAATATTCAGACAGGCAAGAGAAAGCTGTATTGTTACTAGCGCTCATAAAATTGTAAATGGGGATATGCCTCCTATCGATAATTCTTCCAATGATTTTTTTATTCTTCAAACGACTGATGAGCAAACAGCACTTGAAACGGTAGTGGATTTATACAAAAGGAGACTGCCTAATGCTTACGGATATAATCCCACAACGGATATTCAGATTATTACTCCGTCCAGAAAAGGTATTTCAGGTACTGTTGAAATAAACAAAAGAATTCAGCTTGAAATAAATCCTCCGAAAATGGGAAAAGGAGAGGTAAGGGGACCTGTTTATATTTTTCGTGAGAATGATAAGGTTATGCAAACCCGTAACAATTATGATATTGTATGGAAAAAAGATGATGAACAGGGTACAGGCGTCTATAATGGCGATATTGGCACAATCATTGAAATACATAAAAGAGAAGGAACAGTAAAGATTGATTTCGATGGTAGGATAACGGAATATACAACAGAAATGCTCGAACAATTAGAACTTGCATATGCTATAACGGTTCATAAGAGCCAGGGAAGCGAGTTTCCTGCGGTTATATTATCTGTTGTTGGTTCTTCGGATAAGCTCTATTACAGAAATCTTTTGTATACCGCAGTTACAAGGGCAAAAGAAAAACTTGTTATAATAGGTACATCCGAAATAATCGAAACTATGATAGAGAATAACAGAAGAACATTAAGATACAGCTGTCTTAAAGACATGCTGAAAAAGGAGTGTTCATTCGGTGACGAAGGCGATTAATTATATTTTGGATATTTTCTATCCCAACAGATGTCCTTTTTGCGATGGGTTTATAAAATGGGATTGTTTAATATGCGAAAAGTGTTTTGCAGAACTTGAATATATTCATGCTTGTGATAAATGCGGAAAAGTTGAATGTATGTGCGATAAATCACTCTTTTATGACGATGCATATGTTCTTTTTTCTTATGGCGGTATTGTCAAAGAAAGCATACTGGCATTAAAAGAAAAAAATGGAATAAACGCTGCTCAGTTTTATGGTGAAAAACTTTCAGAAAGGATTATCGCATCGGGAAAAATATATGATATGATTGTTCCCGTACCGATGTCAAAGTTGAAGAAGAGGATAAGAGGTTATAATCAGTCGTCAGAAATAGCCGAATTTATTTCGCGAAAGCTTAATATTCCTGTCGTTGACGCACTTATAAAAAAAGAGAATACTATTGTCCAGCATACATTGTCTAAAAAGGAAAGAGAAGAGAATGTTAAAGGGATGTTTTTGCCATCTGATATTTCTCTTTCGGAAAATAAAATTATTCTTTGCGATGATGTCATAACAACAGGTAGCACTATGAATGAATGTGCAAGGATATTAAAATCTATGGGAGCGGATTATATTACAGCTGTTGCACCCGCAACAACAAATTTAAATAATACAAATGCTTGAAAAATGCTTTATATTATGTTAAAATATTATCTTGATGATTATAAACAGAGGTGATAAAGTTGCCTTCAATAGATATAGGTATAGACCTTGGAACAGCAAATGTAATTATAACACTTGGAAACAAGGGAATAGTTCTTAACGAACCATCGGTCGTTGCATATAATAAAAAAACAAATCAGGTTGTCGCCGTTGGCACAGAAGCGTATCAGATGCTTGGTAGAACTCCTGAATATATAGTTGCTGTAAAGCCGTTAACGGACGGTGTTATATCGGACCACGAAATGACTGAGAGTATGATATGCGCACTTATAGAAAAGGTCAGCGCAAAACAGTTGTTTATGCCAAGGATAATTATCTGCGTTCCATCGGGAATAACTGAGGTTGAAAGCAGGGCAGTTGTTGACGCCGCAAGAAATGCGGGTTCAAGAAAGGTTTATTTAATTCAGGAGCCTGTTGCTGCGCTTATCGGTGCGGGGGTGGATATTAGCACACCGGAAGGAAATATGATTGTTGATATAGGTGGTGGAACAACTGATGTCGCCACAATATCAATGTGCGGAATAGCTAAGTCCACATCTATTAAAATCGGCGGAAATAAAATTGACCAGGCTATAATAAAGTATGTAAACTATATGTTTAAAATGCTTATTGGAGAAAGAACCGCGGAGCAGATAAAGAAGAATATAACAAATGTATATGACCCTGATGGGTCAAAATCCATGACAGTTAAGGGGAGACATCTTATCCACGGATTACCTGAAACTGTAACCGTTACAGACCTTGATATAAAAAAGGCTGTTGAAGAGCCTATAGAAGAGATTATTTCTGCAATAAAGAGTGTACTTGAAATTACTCCACCTGAACTTGTCGGGGATATCAAGACAAATGGAATATATGTAACAGGTGGGGGAGCATTGCTCGGTGGTTTGGACAAGCTTATTGAAAAAGAGACCGGTGTAGAATGTCATATTGCCAAAGACCCTATGCTTTGCGTTGCGTTGGGTACAGGAAAAGCGTTTAAAATGCTTGATAAACTCCTTGACGGATTTGAGAGCATTAAATTCTATAATGTATAAGAAAGTCCTTACAGTAAATCTGTAAGGACTTTTCCTACTTTATTTTTCTTTTATCGAGCTCGGATTTAACATTTTCAAGAATATCGCTCTTTAAACTATAATAATCTTTTGTACTTACCCATGACATTGATGTTATTGTAGTTAGTGCAGGACTTAAATCCGTGACTCTGACAGTAATATCTGTTCCTGACAATGTTTTTGGACAATTTTTTATAACGTTTGTAATTATATCTATAACTTCTTTATAGTCATATTCACTTCTTACGATAAATTTTAAGTCCAGCCTTCTGCTGTCTTTTTCGGTATAATTTATAGTTGTAGACGATGAAAGCGTTCCGTTTGGTATTCTTACAACCTTATTGTCAACTGTAATAAGGGTAGTTGAAAGAATTGATATTTCGTCTACAGTGCCTGATAATCCACATGTTTCAATGAAATCTCCTTTCTTAAACGGCTTTGAAAAGAGAATTATAAATCCTCCCGCGACATTAGCGAGGCTGTTTTGCAACGAAAGCCCAATAGCAAGTCCTGCCGCGCCTATTACAGCAACGATAGACGAAAGGTCGGCGCCGAGAGTAGAAAGTGTTATAACACAAATCAGTATGTAAAGCATAATTTGTATTACAGTTTTTATAAATCCGTGAGCGGACGCGTCAAGCTTGCTTCTTTTAAGACCTTTTCCTAATAGTGCAAGGATTATTTTTGCAAGAATAAATCCGACAAGAAAAATAATAAGCGCAAAAATAAAAGTCGGAAGGAAACCTTTAAGTCTGATTGATAAAGTTTCGAGATATCCAGGAACATCAGTCGTGGAAACCAATGTGGAAAAAAATTGTATAAACATAAATTGTATTTCCTCTCAATATAATTTTATATCTATGATTATATCCCAGTTCAAAAAAATCGTCAAGATTTTTGAAAAAATATAATAAATAAGTTGCATTTATTTTCATTATGAGTTATAATTAGTTTATAATTGATTTTTCGGAGGAATGATTTAAGCTATGTCAATAAGTTATGAATTTATGAGGAATA
>CALZLD010000072.1 GCA_945788225.1 uncultured Clostridia bacterium | reverse complement strand
GAGCTGTTGCTCCAGACGCTGCTGCTTCCCACATCGCCTGTGGGGTATGTATCGTCCGCGTTTGTTTCAACTCCCACAATGTCGCCGTCGCCGTTTGTGGCGCCCGATGAATTTTCGTGGTCCTCGTGCTGAACCATTCCGCTTCCGTCTTCGTGCGACGGGCGGTACTCGGTAAGCTCCGAAACCTGCTTGTCGTAGTTAAGGTCGGCGTTTACGGCAACCTTGACATTCTCCTCGCCGTAACCGGGGCCTAAAAGTTCGATTATTGCGGATTTGAATGTTTCTTCGTACTGCTGTTTGAAGATAAGCTTCTGTCTTTCTATGTTAAGATTATCGCCCGAACCGGCAAGGCTGTCTGCGGTGATAAAGTTCAAATCTCCGTCAAGTATTACTACCGAGTCGGGTTCAAGCCCCGTCACCGCCGCCGCAACAAGATTTTGTATACCTGTTATCTGCGTGGGCGCAAGGGACATTCCATCGCGGAGCGTTACCGAAACCGAAGCCGACGGAACAGCCTTTGTTGAGCTTATTACCGTGTTTTTCGTTTCGGGGATATTGAGTGTTACCGCCGCGTCAAGTACGCCGTCGTAGTTCTTTATAATCTGCCCTAAACGCTCCTGACTCTGCATTCTTGAATATTCCCGTCTTTCAAAGTCGGTAGAAAAAAGGTTGACATTCGATGTAAAAATCGAATAGTTCATCGAATTTTTCGGGTATCCTCTTGCGGCAAGCTCAGCGTAAAGCATATCTGTCTTTTCCTTGGGAACAGATATCGTTCCCCCCGAGGTGAGCTTGACTTCAATGCCCATTCCCTCAATTTCGGAATATATCTCAGCCGCTTCGGCATTTTCAAGTCCCGAATAAAGCACTTCATAGTCGGTATAATTGAGTATCGCCACAATGATTATCGCAACAATAATTATTCCCGTTGCCGCGCCGATGATTATCAGCTTTCTCTGTCGGCTCTGCGCCGCCCAGAAGTCTTTTATCGGGGTGATAATTTTTAAAATCTGTTCCTTCATCAAGAACTTCCCTTCCGGTATCTATGGTTAAATGTCAGACTAAATCTGCATCTGCATCATTTCCTTGTAAGCGTCAACCGCGGCATTTTTAAGAGAAACGAATGTCTGCAATGCAACGGCCGCTTTCTGTGCGTTGACAGCTATCTGCGCGGGGTCGTCAATCTCGCCCGTCATAATCTTTATGCTGTCCTCTTCGGATATTCTCTGCGTTTCGGCAGCAGCGTCGTATGACTCTCTGAAAATATCGAGAAAAGAGCCGCCCTCTGTATTTTCCGCCTTGGGCGAGGTATTTTCCACCTGCGACGGCGTTGCCAGCGGTGTTATTGTGTTGTTAAGCGGAACAATGAACATCTTCCGTCACACTCCTTTAAGCCTTGAATATTTCGAGCGCCTTGCTCGCCATCGTCTTAACCGCCGAAAGAGCCGTTATGTTTGCGTTATATGCGTTCGTTGCGGCAAGAAGGTCAATCTGCTCCTTGGTGTTGTCAACATTAGGCTTGTATATGTAACCGTCCTCGTCTGCGTCGGGGTGGGTGGGGTCATAAATCGGCGTCAGGGGAGACTGGTCCTCGACTATTTTTGAAATCTTAACGCCCGAATATTTTGTCTTTGCCGTTTTCTCTCCGAGAATTTTCTTGAAATCCTTGTCCTCTTCAAAAACAACAAGCTGTCTTTTATACGGCGTACCGTCTTGTGTACGATAAGTTTCCTGATTTGCGATGTTCTGAGAAATAATATCCATTCTCGTTCTCTGCGCAGAGAGCGCCGAGCCGGGAATATCCAGCGAGCTTAAAAACGACATAGCTTATTCCTCCTCAAATTAAGTTTTGCTTAAAGCGGTTTTTATCATTTCAAATTCCTTGACTATCTTTTCGGTGAGCATACTGTGCTGAATCTGCGCGTCGGCAAGGGCAAGAGCCTCTTTTTCGATATCCACATTGTTGCCGTCAAGCGTCTGGTTTGTGTCAGGCTCTGTGGTGACTTCCATTCCAAGCCTCATCTGCGGGCGCGAATTGTCCATAAGATTGCCGCTTTCGTCATAATACGGGTGATATTTGCACTTGCATTTTTTATCCAGAAGCACCTTGAATTCAACGGTCTTCGCCTTGTATCCCGGCGTACTGTCGTTGGCGATATTCTGGTTTATAACCCTCTGCTTCTGCCAGGTCATATCAAGTCCCTGTTCAAGAAAGCGGAACGATGTGTTCTGAAACATTCAAAAGTCCTCCCCTCAAAAAATGCGTAAAAGCCGATAACCGCCGAATTTTCGGGATTTCGGCGGAAAACGGAAAAATTTGTCAAAAGATATTTATTTTTTCGTAAGCATATTATACATTATAAAAGCAAAAAAGGCAAGTATTTTTTACGATTTTAAGGCTAAATCAAGAACATTTTTTGCCGCTTTGCGACAAATAAAAACAATTTGTAAATTTTTTGTAAATTTTTAGTTAAGACAGCCTTCTTCTCTCAAAACGACCTTTTCAACCGCAAAAATGCAAAAAGTGACAAAGCAGAAAATTCGGCTTTGTCACAAAAACATCATCATGAAATTTTTCTGTGGTCGTTGTGGTTTCTCAGCACAAGCTTAACAAGCGTGCTGATAACCTTTGGTCTTAATTCCTCTTTAAGCGCCTTTATTCCGTCAAAATCCGTTTCTTCGGAAATACGCACATACTTCGGGGGAATTTCGTTCAATGCGGCAACTGTTATTTCCGCTCTGCAAACGGCGCAATCACATCCGTTGAAGCGCTTTATCGTCTGCGGAAGCCATTCGCCGATAAGCTCCGAGATAATGTTTATCTCAACAGCCTGAGGCTTTTCGGGTTCTTCAACCTTGGGCGTTCTCACATATATCACGCCCTGCTTGAATTCCTCGTCAATGATAGGGTTGGTGATAACGCCTGTTTCGTTTCTTGTAAGAAGTCTTAACAAAGGAGCAGTCTTGTTTGTTTTCCTGTTCATTGAAATCTCCCCCAAAAAAATATGATGATGAAATCTACTGCATTGCTTCGGGGTAAAGCTCTCCTGCCAGCTTTACATAGTCCTTGCTTGCCCTTGACGACGGCGCATATCTTATCAGCGTCATCTGATGGGCGGGAGCCTCCGCTACCTGAATGTTATGGGTTATCTTTGTTTCAAGCACCTTGCAGGAAAGCTGTCTTGCAACAATGTCCGCCATATCTTCTACCTCTTTTGAAAGGAGGTACCTTGCGTTGTATCTTGTAAAGAGTATTCCTCTTACATCAAGAGCCTTGTTGTAGTATTTCTTGACGGCGAGAATAGTGTCCGTCAGCTGTGAAATTCCTTGCAGACTGAGTATTTCGGGCGTCATCGGAACGATAAGGTCGTCCGTTGCAACATAGGCGTTTATCGTCAGAATACTCAGGGCAGGGGGCGTATCGAGAAGTATGTAGTCGTATCGGTATTTTAAGGGTTCAAGCTTTTCTTTTAAGATAAACTCTCTGCCCGCCGAGTTTAGCTCAAGCTCGGAACCCGAAAGGAGTATGTTCGACGCGACAACATCGCAGTTTTCGGTGCGCTGAATAGCGTCGTCAAAGGAACATCTTCCCGTTATTACATCGTGTATGGTAAGCCCTTCCATCGACGCTCCCAGGCTGAACGAAAGGTTGCCCTGAGGGTCTAAATCGATAGCAAGCACTTTTTTGTTCTTTGAGGAAAAAACACCGCAAAGAGCGCAGACGGTTGTTGTCTTGCCCACTCCGCCCTTCTGATTTGTAAGAGCGATTATTCTGCTTCTAGGCATATTCTCCCTCCTTATCAAAGAGCGTTATGTTCTGCCCTTTGCCTTTTCACGCTCCGCTAACTGACAATCAAAGATAAAGCGCGATATTACTTCTTCCTGGCTCTGTCTTACCTGCTCAAAGCAACAGCCGTAGCCTAAGACCTTGCCTTCTTCGTCCTGCTGGATACGCAGAACGCGCGTTTCAAGGATAAAATCCTCTTTTATCAGCTGTAACGACATAAGGTCGTCAACTGCAAATTCATACGGCGTGCTGATAAATACTCCGCCTAAATTTATATTCTGTATATTCACTTTAAGATAGGGCGGTTCAAAATCATATATATCATCGCCACGCTTGAAGGAAGCCACAATTCCGTCTATGTTGACATAGGTTTTATAGGAATTACGGCGTTCTTCCATTACTATGTAGTCATTGCCGATGTGAAAATTTATCTGCTGCGACGACGCCACATCAATGCCTGTCCTTACTTTTATACGCGTTCCGTTGCGGTAATAGAACATAGCGTCAATAGGCTCGCCTTTGGGTATCTCAGGCAGTTTATTGCCCTTTATCATAATGAATTCTTTTCCGCCTATGTTAAAAAAATCCCGCGCAAATTCAAAAGACTGTGTCGAAAGTATCAGCTTGCCCTCGATATCTCTTATTTCAAGACGAATTATGTTGTCCTTTTTAATCAACCGGCGACCCCCCTTGACGCAGACCTCTCTATATTAATTCTCTGTTATTATACTACAATCTGTAAAATAATGCAAGTTTTTTTCTCTTTGTATTTAACTCTTTGTTAAATTCTACACTTTATACAAATTAACGGTAACTTTTTAACAGTTTTCAACAAAGTGGGTGTACAAAAGTTTAATTTTAATGTATAATAAGATTATAGATTTATGGAAAAAGGGGGAGATGCGCTCTTGTCAAGAAGTTTTTCGGCAGGGATAAAAAAGCTTTCGGCAAGATACAACAGGCGCATTTTCCTTGTCAATATCCCGTCCCTTGCGCTTATTATCACCCTTGCCGTTATATCATACATCTTTAAAGACGACATTATGCCGATTAAGTATTACAGCTTTTTTTTCACCATTCTCACCTTTTTGCTGGGATATTCGCTTATTACGGTCTTTATCGGCTCGGCTTTTGCAACGGTAAAGCTTGACGGTCACAAAAAGCACACCTTTATACATATTAAAAACAATTTCCTCATCATAAGCAGATACAAGCAGACCGTTCTTCTTTCGCCCGACTGCGACCGGTACAAACAGCTTGACATCATAAAGCTTGATGAAATCGAGGATATATACCTTTTCGGCAAAAAAATTATCATAGTCGCCCCAACGCGAAAAATCATTGAACGCGCGGATTTTCTCGACTATGACATAAAAGACGGCGAGCTTTTCTTCTGCGACAGCTGGAACAGCTCCTGCGCGGGCGAAATGTGCGCAGGTGTAGAGATAGGCAACCTATTCAAAAGACCTATGGCTATTGCAAAGACGATAGAGCGCTGTCAGCAGAATTCCCTTGAAAAACAGCGAAAAAGGAGCGAATTCAGAGAAAGAATGCTCTCTATGGCAAACTCGGACGAATTCAGAAAGGCAAGACAGCGTATCAACCGCAAAAAGTTCTGAAATATTTATACACAACGCAAAAGCACCTACGGTCTCTCATTCCGCAGGTGCTTTTGACTTAGCTAACTATTTACCCTAATCCAAAATATAGACATTGACTTGGTGAGCGCCCCACTGACAGCTTGACGAATATGAGTCCGTGAAAACATCAACAAGAACTCTGCCGTCCATAAGGGCGAGTCCCGTATCGGCAGCTACAGCGTAACCATAGACGATAGAACCGTCAGTTGAAACGATGTAAAGCTCGGTGCCGTAGGGGATAATGTTGGGATTTACAGCGACAGTTCCGACATAAAGCTTCTGTCCGCTTGCTCCGCGCGGCGTCGACCTTGACGACGAATATGCGGTAGCTTTACCCGTTATTACCTTTTCATAGGATACGGGAATACCGTTTTCGTCAAGCTCCACTTCCTTTGCGGTGGACCAGGGAGTGCGCTTTGCCGTTCCCGTTGCGATAACCTCGTTGACGGGTTCCTTTGTTACTTCTTCGCTGATAACATTGAAAGAAGAAAGCACTCCGTCGATATAGGTGGTTTCCGAAACGGTGGTAAGCTCGCCTTCCTCGCCTTCGGTGACTGTGTTTTCTGTATTTCTCTTATAAAAAGATGATGTGGTGTACTCTGTTTCAAAGGGGATTGCGCTTGTTTTTGTCTCAACCTTGCGCACAACTCTTTGTATAACTATTTCTGTGCCGTCCTCAACAAGTTCGTCAACATTTACATTTATAATGTCGTCATCGTCGATTGTAATATCGGCTTTGTCAAGAACATATCCGACAGTTTCAAGCGAAGTGGCAAAGACAGTAACTGTCTTTCCGTCAGCGGTAACAGGAACTTCAAACGCTCTGTTAATGATGATTTCGCTCAATTCGTCGTTATTGCGTGAGCCAAGTGTTACAACATCGTAATCGCCGAGAGTAAAGCCGCTTTCAATGAGAATGTCATCGACTTCTTCCTTTTCGGTGAGAACATGAATTGTACGCTCGCCGTCGCTTATCGTAATCTTTGTGTTGAATATCGCAAGGCCTGTCATAAAGAGAATAAGCATCGCTGCAATTACAGAGAAGATTGTCAACACCAGATACTGTTCCAGAAATATACGCTTGAATTTCTCAAGCTTCATTCGGGCGTTCATATTGATAACTCCTTTTCACTGCGTCATCCTGACGCGCTTTCTTTAAGGCAATTCTTTTGATTGCAGTCGGTTTGTAACCGTTTTGTAAATTATATCGGACTTTCTTGTTGATGTCAAACTGAATATACCATCGGTTTTTGTGCAGTTGTTACAAAAATGGTAGGGAATAAATTTCCAAAAAAGGTAATAAAAGGTCATTAAAAGGGGTTTTTGGGATTTTTTTCTAAAAATAATCTTTTGTCGATTATGCAAATGGCTAAAAAGTCAACAAAATATACAGATTTTGTAAAATTATAGAATAATTTAGGAAATAAACAGAACAAATGTTCCGTAAAAATCGTCGAAAATAGTTTGGTTTGGCAAATATTTTGTGCATTATGCAATTCTTATGCAAGTTTTTCGGGATGATTTTTGTAATATTATACGAAAATTAAAAAAGGCGGAAAAACTGCTCTTTTTAAAGTAATTTTTTGTTCAAAAGGGGGTTTATACATTTTTTTAAGGGGAAAATATACATTTTTATTTGTGCTTTTGTTTTTCACTTTTGCAAGCACGCTGTTTTCAAGCACTCTGACGAGTGCTTTTATTTTAGGTTTCGTCGTCGGCGGAGCAGGAGTGTTTCGCACTCTGCGGAGTGCGACCTCCTTTTTGTTTCGCAAAAAAGGAGGCAAAATGCGACCGCTGGGCGCGGAGCCTGATTTTTTGCTGAAACGCAAAAAATCTGTCACCCTTTCCATTCGCGACTACTTTGTCGCTCGAATGCAAAACAAGTGTATCAATGCTTGTCTATTCAAAATACAATACGCTCATTAGAAACAGAGAGGTTTTAATCTCTTTTGTTCTAATGAGTGTATGTTATTACGAATTGCCCTGCGCATAGCACGCAGAGGGCAAAAAATGCCGCCTTTAAAGGCGGCATTCATTTTTATTATTCTTTATTATCTTCCTTTTTCTCTTCAACAGACGGCTTTTCTTCAGCCTTGTTGTCCGTCACCTTATCGTCCTTTTCAACGGTAACATCAAGCTTTTCGCCGATATCCTGCTTCTTTGCGCTCTCCTCGGCAATCTTCTTTTCAACATCTTCGTCTGTAATTTCGCCCTTCATCAGCTTTTCAAAGGTTTCGCTGTCAACCTTTTCAAAGTGGATAAGGTACTTTGCGATAAGGTCGAGCTTGTCGCGGTGTTCTTCAAGAAGCTTTCTGCACTGCTCGTGCGCTTCTTCGATAATTCTCTTTACTTCGTCGTCTATCTCAGAGGCAACCTTGTCGCTCAATGTCTGCGTGTGGCCGTAATCTCTGCCGAGGAATACCTCGTCCGAGTCGGAGCCGTAAACAACGGGACCTATCTTATTTGAGAAGCCGTACTTCATTATCATATCGCGAGCGGTCTTTGTCGCTCTTTCAATGTCGTTTGAAGCGCCTGTGCTTATGTCGTCAAGAGCAATTTCTTCAGCAACTCGTCCGCCCAGAAGCATAACGATGCTTTCTCTCATATATGTCCTTGTAACATGTCTGTCGTCGGTTGTGGGACGGGTTATTGTAAGACCTGCCGCCATACCTCTCTGAATAACCGTTACCTGCTGAACCTTTTCCTGCGTTTCAAGGAAGTAAGCCGCAATAGCGTGTCCTGCCTCGTGGAATGAGGTAATCTTTCTGTCCCTTTCGGTGACGATATGCGATTTCTTTTCGGGGCCTGCTATTACCTTTATGATACCTTCTTCAATATCGTCCTGCGTGATAGCCTTTTTATTCTTGCGCGCCGCAAGCAGAGCCGCCTCGTTGACAAGGTTTTCAAGGTCGGCGCCCGTAAAGCCCTGAGTAGTC
>CALZLD010000071.1 GCA_945788225.1 uncultured Clostridia bacterium | reverse complement strand
ACCGTCGAGGTATCGGGTGATATAGCAAAGGTTGTTTTTGATAAACCTCAGCGAGCTTTTACAAGCGGACAATCTGTTGTTTTCTACGATGGAGATACTGTTGTCGGAGGAGGCAAAATAATCTGACGACAGAATGAATAGTATTGACTTTTTGCCTTTTTTATGGTAAAATGAATAAAGTCGATTATTTTAGGAGGGGTTTCTTTTGAAATATTATGTTGGAATAGACCTTGGCGGAACAAATATCAAAGCCGGAGTGGTAGATGAGGAATTTAATATCCTTTCAAAAGCAAGCGTTAAAACAAACCGTCCCAGACCTTCGGAAGAAATTATGGACGATATGGCAAGGGTTTCGCTTATGGCTGTTGAACAGGCCGGTATTAAAATGAGCGATATAGAATGGGTCGGTGTTGGAACTCCGGGAATAGCAAACAGCTCTACCGGTGTTATCGAATATTCTTGTAACCTTGATTTTTACGATGTTCCTATGGTTGAATATCTTTCAAAAAAACTCGGCAAGCCAGTTTATGTTGATAATGACGCTAACGCCGCAGCATACGGTGAATATGTTGCCGGAGCGGCAAAGGGCGCTACAAACGCAGTTGCTGTTACTCTCGGAACAGGAGTAGGCGGGGGAATTATCATTGACGGTAAAATTTATTCGGGTTCCAATTTTGCTGGTGCAGAGCTCGGGCATGAAGTAATCGAAGTTGACGGAGCACTGTGCTCCTGTGGCAGAAGAGGTTGCTTTGAAGCTTATTCATCCGCTTCGGGACTTATCAGAATGACGCAGGAAGCAATGGATGAAGACAAGTCCTCAATTATGTGGCCAATGTCCGAAGAAGACGGTCATGTATCGGGCAGACTTGCTTTCAATGCGATGCGTAAGGGTGATGCTTCCGCAAAGAAAGTTGTTGATAAATACATAAAATATCTTGCAGCAGGAATTACAAACATTATAAATACATTCCAGCCTGATGTTCTTTGTTTGGGCGGAGGAGTATGCAATGAAGGTGATCCTCTTCTTATTCCCCTTAAAGAACTTGTCAAGAAAGAAGTTTATTCAAAGAATTCCAAGAAGAATACTGAAATAGTAATAGCAAAGCTCGGAAATGACGCAGGTCTTATCGGCGCAGCGTTTCTTGGTAACGCAAGATCGGAATAGGTAAACGGATATGTCAAAAAAAGACAGAATGGCAAAAAAACCGCTTAAAATGGAAATGAAAAAGCAGCAAAAGCTTCAAAAGAAAAAAGAAAGATTGGATGTTCTGAAAGTTTTCGGAATATGCCTGTGTTTTTTTGCAATAGTTGTTTTCGGCGGAACTTTGTATATAACAGCTGATTACCGAGCGCAGAAGTCTGTTGTGGATAAGTATTTTAATGCTGTTCAGAATATGGATTATGATGCACTTATTGGAGTTACATACCCCGGAACTGCTGATAGATATGCCGAATATTCTGATGATGAGAATTTCAAAGAATATTATATGAATTATGTTTACGGTTATCTTAAATCGGGTTATGACAACGGCTTTAAACTTAAATACAAAATTAAGGCAAGGTACAATTATTCGGATATGCTGATGCAGTTTTATAAAATCAATGCGGAAGGTATCCTTGTTGATGTTAAGGTAACTTCGTATAATTCGGATAAATCACAGAGTTTTGATTCATCTGTTTCACTTGCAAAACAAGATGGAAAATGGTATGTTGCGGCATCGGATATCGAGGCTGAGGATATGTATTTAATCGATATCAGGTCTAAATATGAAGCAAGTAAATAAAAAACCTGCCTTTAAGGCAGGATAATGGGGTATAGCCAAGTGGTAAGGCAGCGGACTTTGACTCCGTCATTCCGGTGGTTCGAATCCACCTATCCCAGCCAGAATAAAACGCTGAGTTCTTTGTGGACTCAGCATTTTTTATTTCAAAGGAAAAAGTTTCGGAACGGTAACATTCCGAAACTTTTTAGGGAATAATAATATATTGTTCCGCGGCTTCGTCCTTGCGGACATTTTCGTTGACTGAAATAACCTTTGCTTTAAGCGGAGTTTGTCCTATATTTATTTCAATTATATCTCCGACCTTAACATCGTAAGACGCCCTCGCCACTTTGCCGTTTACTGAAATTTTTCCAGCGTCGCAAGCTTCGTTTGCGATAGTTCTTCTTTTTATCAGTCTTACATTTTTAAGATATTTGTCAAGACGCATAAAATCACCTCCATTAACAAAAGAGACAGCAGAAAAACTGCTGTCTCCGAACGATGTAAATAAAACTTACTTCTTCTTCTTTTTGCTCTTTGTATCAACAGCGTCCTTAAGAGCCTTTCCTGCCTTGAATACAGGAGCCTTTTTAGCGGGAACCTTGATTTTCTGCTTTGTAGCAGGGTTAATTGCTTCCTTAGCCTTACGATCGCGAACTTCAAATGTACCAAAACCTACAATCTGAACCTTTTCACCCTTTACAAGAGCTTCTTCGATTGAAGCGATAACAGCGGCAACAGCCTTATCTGCATCCTTCTTTGTGATTTCCGCTTTTGCAGCAACTGCATTGATCAAATCTGTCTTTGTCATTTTAAAATCCTCCATTTTGCCCGAAGGCATTATTTTTTCTGAACTTTTTGCCATATAGCGTCAAGTTCGTCTATGCTAAGGGAAGATGCTTCCTTCCCGTCAAGCCTTATTATTTCTTCAACTTCGCCGAATTGGTTTATATAGTTATCCGTTGCTTTTTGTAAAGCTTCTTCGGGGTCAACTCCGACCTTTCTTGCAAAATTCACAAATGAAAGTAGGGTATTTCCGATAAGCTCCATGAAAATATCCTTGTCAATATCCTGAGCCTTTTCATCAATAAGAATATCAAGGGGAGAAGCCTGAATAACCGACATTCCGGTTCTTTCGGCACGCTGTGAGACCTTATAACTTCTCATAAGTGCGGGAAGTACCTTCGGAACGCTTTCAAGGGTATCTTTATATGTTTTCTGTTCTTTGGTTTTCTTTTTGATATTGTCCCAGTTTTTGAGAACCTGTTCGGAATTATCCACTTTTAAGTCGCCGAAAACATGAGGATGACGGGTGATAAGCTTCTTGCATACCTCATCAGCGACATCGTCAAATGTAAAGGAATTATTCTCGGTCTCAATTTGCGAATGAAAAACTACCTGCAATAAAACATCACCGAGCTCCTCACGCAATAATTCAGTATCGTCATTGTCTATTGCCTCAAGAACTTCGTATGTTTCTTCAAGAAAATCCTTTCTTATAGAGTGATGATCCTGTTCTTTGTCCCATGGGCAACCATTTTCGCTTCGAAGAATTTTAACGATTTCAACAAGGTCGTTTATGTTGTAATTCTCTTTAAACTTAAAATCGGACAAAAAATCACCGCCTCGAACAAATTCCAAAGTATATATTACCTTATATTTTCGCTTTTTTCAATAGAAATTTTCAAATTTATTGATTTTTTGGAGAAAAAATGTAACTTTTGGCATAATAGCCAATAAAACTAATGAAAATTAGGTAAATAAAACCACCTAAAACTATTGACAAAAGAAGATTTATTCTGTCTGAGACATGATTGATAAGTACGGTATTCAATATTTTTGCAGTTAATGCGCACAATATACTACTGTATGATATAATTAATATCTTTATTTTTGCTGATTTTTCTATATTTACCCTTGTTTCTTTTAAAAGACTTATAATAGATATAACAAGCATAATCATATAACTTATTGTTGTTGAAACAGCGGCACCGTTTATGTTAATTTTCGGAACTGGAACTAATAAAATATTACCTAATATTTTTATGATTGTGCCCAGAATCATTATTTTAAGTGGTATATCGGCTCTTCCGACAGCTTGTAGCATTGAAAATACCGTTGTTGTCAGCGATAAAAAAACAACCCCTATACCAAGTATTGAGAGCGAACTGTAAGAAATGGCTATCTCGTATGTCTTTTCTTTAAATAAAAACAAAAGTATTTCTTTTGAAAGAATACTTATTCCAAATCCTGAAGGTATTGCGAAAAATGATGCCGTCAAAAGCGCTTTTTCAATACATTTTCTCATTTTTGTATTATCATTGAGTGCTTTAGCTTCAGAAAGAGAGGGAAATATGCCTTTGCCGAACATATTTACAACCGATGGTACAAGGTTGAAAACAGTAATTGCAAGACCACTGAATGAACCGTAAAAAAATCCCGATATTTCGCTTCTATTTAAATTGAGGTACGCAAAATATTCGGGGTGTTTTTCAATTATTCTTTCTATGGATGAAGTTATTGTTCCCAAGTCTGCAAGTGTTGTAAGACTTGTAACAAGTGAGCCTATTGCAACAGGAAATGCAATTTCTATAAGTGATTTTTTTATGCTTTTTGAGGAATTATTCTGACCTATAATATATTTTTTGCTCATCTTATCTCTGAAAACAAGGAAAATCATACCGCACAAGGAACTTATAGTTATTCCCGTTACAGCTGCGGCAGCGGAAATTGCGGGCAATATTTCTTCCGTAGTATTTGAAATATTTAACATGTTTGAGATTTTATTTACTGTTTCGGTGTTGCTTTGTGCTATTTCAAATATTTTATGAGCGAGAAAAAGTCCGACAGTGATTTTGACAATTCCCTCTATTGTCTGTGATACAGCGGTAGGATACATATTGCTCAATCCTTCGTAATATCCGCGATAAACCGATGTGATACAAGCAATAAATATTGTCGGAGCTATTAATATAACTGCAGGAGTGGCAAGCGGTAGCTTTGCAACATATTTGCAAAATGGATAAGCAAATAATACTTCTGCCAGCATAAAGATTATTCCAATTACAGAAAACAGTTTAAGAGACATTTTCTTTATTTCATAAGCTTTTTGATATTCTCCCTTTGCAAGCGCTTCAGAGACGAGTTTTGCGACGGCAACGGGCAACCCTGTTACTGAAATAGCGTAAACAGGCATAAAAATACTGTATGCACAGGAAAAATATCCCATTCCTGTTCCTCCGAGCATATTTGTAAGAGGAATTTTAAAAAAGGCGCCTATCAGCTTTGTTATGATCACCGAAAGCACAAGTATTGCGGAACCGTATAAAAAAGATTGTTTTTTCACTTTTATCACTCCAAAAATATAATGAAATTACTTTAAAATAATATTGCAAAATATAAGCTGATATGATATAATATTAAAGTATATTATTAGATCAGAAATCGAGGTAGATTATATGGATTATGTATTTTCCGACAAAGTATCGGGGCTTCAGGCTTCCGCAATAAGAGAAATTCTGAAATATTGCGTATTTCCTGACATTATTTCTTTCGCAGCAGGAAACCCTGCGCCTGACGCTTTTCCGACCGAAACTATAAAGAAAATCTCTGATAAAATGCTTTCAGAAAACCCCATCCTTGCTTTGCAGTATAATATCACCGAAGGATATACCGCTCTGAGAGATACTCTTAAAGCCGATATGCAGAAAAAAGGTATATTTAATCCCGAATTTGATGAGCTTATCATTACATCTGGCGCCCAGCAGGCAAACGAGCTTGCCGCAAAGGTGCTCTGCAACGAAAAGGATAAGCTTGTATGTGAATCTCCGAGCTTTATAGGAAGCCTCAACAGTTTCCGCTCCTATAATGTAAACCTTATAGGCGTTCCGCTTGAAAACGACGGAATGGATATGGATATTCTTGAAAGCGAACTCAAAAAGGGCGGAGTAAAGCTTATTTATGTTATCCCTAATTTCCAGAATCCGACGGGACTTACAATGTCGCTTGAAAAGAGAAAGAAGCTTTATGAGCTTGCTTGCAAATATAATACAATGATTCTTGAAGACAATCCTTACGGGGACATTCGTTTTGCAGGAGAAAATGTTGATTCGATAAAGTCTATGGATAAAGAAGGCAGGGTTATTTATTCGGGAACATTCTCGAAAACTCTTGCTCCCGGTCTCAGAGTAGGATTTTCTGTTGCTCCTAAGCCTGTTATTCAGAAGATGGTAGTTTGTAAGCAGGTGGCCGATGTCCACACAAATATCTGGGCGCAGTCTGTATGCGACAATTTTATGAAGGAAGTTGACATGGAAGAACATCTCAACGGAATTCGTGAAATATACAGACGCAAATGCAATTTAATGCTCAGTGAAATGGATAAACACTTTTCCAAGAAGGTTAAATACACAAGACCTGAGGGTGGACTCTTTATCTGGGCGACATTCCCTGAGGAAACAGATATGCCCGAATTCTGCCGAAAAGCTGTTGCCGATTATAAGGTTGCGGTTGTTCCGGGAACTGCGTTTGTAATAAACGAAAACGATAAATCGTATTCATTCAGACTCAATTATTCTACTCCTACGGATGAACAGATAGTAAAGGGAATAGAAATACTCGGAAAACTCACTAAGGAAATGTTCGGAGAGTGATTTTAATGGAAGATAAGAAGATAATTTTTAGCGGTATTCAGCCGACGGGTACATTTACCCTCGGCAATTACATAGGTGCAATTCGCAACTGGGGACCGCTGCAGGAAGAATACAACTGTATTTATTCAATCGTTGACCTTCACGCTATAACAGTAAAGCAGGACCCTGTAAAGCTTCGTCAGAATACATTACAGGCGTATGCTCTCTTACTTGCTTGCGGAATAGACCCCGAAAAGAGTATTGTTTTTATCCAGAGCCACGCAAAAACTCACGCGGAACTCAGTTGGGTCCTTTCATGCTCAACACAGTTCGGAGAGCTTTCAAGAATGACTCAGTTCAAGGATAAATCTCAGAAGCATGCAGACGATGTCAATGCGGGACTTTTCACATATCCTGTCCTTATGGCCGCTGATATTCTTGCTTATCAGGCCGACCTTGTGCCGATAGGAGCAGACCAGAAACAGCACCTTGAGCTTGCAAGAAATGTTGCTCAGCGTTTTAACAACAAATACGGTGAATTCTTTACAATTCCCGAACCGTATATTCCAAAGGTAGGCGCAAGGGTTATGTCTTTGCAGGAGCCTTTAAAGAAAATGTCCAAGTCAGACGAAAATGTCAACGCAACAATTTTTATTCTTGATGATAAGGATACAATCATCAGAAAATTCAAAAGAGCTGTTACCGATTCGGATACTGAGATAAGATATGCCGATGGAAAAGACGGTATCAATAATCTTATGACAATTTATTCTGCTGTAACGGCAAAAAGCTTTGAAGAGATCGAAAAAGAATTTTCGGGAAAAGGCTATGGCGACTTTAAAATTGCAGTAGGAGAGGCGGTAGCCGACAGCCTTCAGCCTGTAAGGGATAATTTTGCAAAGCTGATGCAGGATAAGGAATATCTCAAAAAGTGCTATACAGAAGGAGCGCAGAAGGCTCTTTCTATCTCACAGAAGGTCGTTTCAAAAGTTTACAGAAAAGTAGGCTTTGTAGATTTCAGATAAAATTTATTGAAAGGAACATATACATAAATGAAGAAGCTAATGCTTGGAAACGAAGCCTTTGCAAGAGGGCTTTATGAAGCGGGATGTAAAGTAGTATCAAGCTACCCCGGTACTCCCTCGACAGAAATTACGGAAGAGGTTGCAAAATATGAGGAGGTCTATGCCGAATGGGCTCCCAACGAAAAAGTTGCTATGGAAGTTGCAATAGGCGCCTCAATGGCAGGAGCACGTTCATTCTGCGGAATGAAGCATGTCGGTCTTAATGTTGCGGCAGACCCTCTTTATACAGCGTCTTATACAGGCGTCAACGGTGGACTTGTTATCGCTGTTGCTGATGACCCCGGAATGCACTCTTCACAGAACGAGCAGGATTCAAGACATCATGCGGCCGCATCAAAGGTGCCTATGCTTGAACCCTCTGATTCTCAGGAAGTAAAGGACTTTGTAAAAGAGGCGTATAGAATTTCCGAGGAATACGATACTCCCGTAATTGTCAGAATGTCAACAAGAGTAGCACATTCTCAGAGTGTCGTTGATGTTTGCGAAAGGGAAGATATACCATTAAAAGAATATGTTAAAAACCCTCAAAAAAATGTCATGATGCCTGCAAACGCAAGAGGCAGACATGTATTTGTTGAAGAGCGTACCAAAAAGCTTATTCAGGAAGCAGAGACATCTATACTCAATAAAATTGAGATGAACGACGGACAGATAGGCGTTATTACAAGCGGTACAACCTATCTTTATGCAAAAGAGGCTTTAGGCGACAGCGTTTCTTATCTCAAACTAGGAATAGTAAATCCTCTTCCTTCGTATATTATCCGCAGTTTCTGCAAAAAGTTTGAAACTGTATATGTTATCGAAGAACTTGACGACATAATTGAAACACAATGCAAGAAACTCGGATGCGATGTTATAGGCAAGGAGCTTTTCGGATTTATAGGAGAGCTTTCGCAGTCTATCATCAAAGAGAAAATAAAGGGAGTTTCAACAGAATATACTGCTTTGCAGACAGAAATCCCTGTAAGACCTCCTGTTATGTGTGCAGGCTGTCCTCACAGAGG
>CALZLD010000070.1 GCA_945788225.1 uncultured Clostridia bacterium | reverse complement strand
TAAGGGTGACATTATCGGCAAAGACGGTGTCTAAAAGCTTTATTTCAAATTCGGGAAGGATATAGTTTATCTTGCCGTAAAGGGTATAGTCAACCGAAAACGATACCTTATAGCAGGAGCACATCTTCATTCTTTCGGCGGCGTCAACGGCGATTTTCGCCGCGTGGGAGTACGCTCTCACAAGTCCTCCTCCGCCAAGAAGTATTCCTCCGAAATATCTTGTTACGACAACGCATATATCGGTGAGATTTTCTTTTCTTATCACTTCAAAAACGGGAACTCCCGCAGTGCCCTGAGGCTCGCCGTCGTCGCTGTAACGGGATATGTTTCCGTCACGGAGAATATAGGCATAGACATTGTGCGTCGCCTTGCGGTGCTTTGCGCGGATTTCTTCTATGAAGGCGACAGCCTCATCGTTTGTTGTTACGGGAGCAATATAGCCTATAAATTCCGATTTTCGCTCGATAAACGAAGCCTCGGCCCGATCTTTTATTGTTTCATAGTTCATCTTTTCAACCCCATAAAAACAATGGGCGGATAAAAAATCCGCCCTTTGCATTACTTATCCATATTGAAACGCTTTTTAAATCTGTCAACTCGTCCGCCTGTGTCAACAAGCTTCTGCTTACCTGTGTAGAAGGGGTGGCACTTTGAGCAGATTTCAACCTTGATGTCCTTCTTTGTGGAAGATGTTTCAATTACATTTCCGCAAGCGCAGGTGATGGTTGTAGGTTCATAGTTAGGATGAATTCCGTCTTTCATTTGCGTAAAGCTCCTTTCTGTAAGTGTAATATGATTACATAGCAGCCCATCATACAACACAGACAGTAGTGCTATGGAAAAATCATTGCCTTGATATTATATCATAAAGAAAAACATAATGCAAGACTTTTTTAAAATTTTTTCAATTCAGGACAAAACCCAGTATGTAACGACTTCTTCATCGTTAAAGGTGACAGTATATCTGCCGTTATCTGTCTTGTAGACATAGGTCGGTTTGGCAGCATTTTCAAGCTTTTTTTCCGCTCCGACAGCCCCTCTGACTTCACTTATCGTACTTCCTACACCGAAGCCGTCGGGTGATTGCCACTCGGTCGATGAAACCGAGTTGAGTTTCTTGTCCGATGTGAAGAAAAGCTGACCGCCGTAAAGCTGTATTCTTGAAACGGCGCCGTCGCTTTCCGACACGGTATAGATAACATCTTTTTCGTCAAGATACGCCGCAATATCGTCATAATCCGAGCCTAACGGATATGTACCGAGCATTTCGGTATAGATTGAATAGTTATGTGAACGGCTTATTCTTCCTTCCTCGACTTTATCTCCGCCGCCCTTGCAGGAGGACAACGCCGAAACCGCAAAGAGTATCACGGAAACAATGAGAAAGGAAACACCGCATTTTTTCAGCACTGCCATTATGCTACCTCAATTTAAAATCCGAGTATTTTCTTGAAATCTTCCGAGATTGTCTCTTCAAGTGAGAGAGCTTCTTCTCTTGTTTCGCCTATCGTTGTGTAATAAGCCTTGATTTTCGGTTCTGTTCCCGACGGACGAATGATAACGCTTGCGTCGCAGGAAAGCCTGAACGACAAAACATCGGACTTGGGCAGAGTGAGAGCAACCTTTCCGCCGTTTACATAGTCATATTCAATGCTGTTCTTGTAATCGGCAAGCTTTACAACGGTAAGTCCGCCGATAGTCTTAGGTGTGTTTTCACGAAGGTCCGCCATAATTTCAGCCATTCTCTGCATTCCTGCAGCACCCTCGCATGTAAAGCTCTTCTGTGTGTGAACAAAGTTGCCGTATTTTTTATACATAGCGTCGCGAGCTTCAAGAAGAGATATACCCTTTGTGCGATAGAATGCCGCCATTTCGCATATAAGCATAGAAGCCACAACTGCGTCCTTATCGCGAACATAAGAGCCCGCAAGGTAGCCGTAGCTTTCTTCAAAGCCGAAGATAAAGCGGTTGTCCTCGTTTTTCTGTTCAAGGAAGCCTATCTGTTCACCGATGAACTTGAAGCCCGTGAGAACTTCTATCATTCTTACGCCGTACTTTTCACAAATTCTTGCGGCAATATCGGTTGAAACTATTGTCTTAACTGCAACGGGGTCCTGAGGCATTGTTCCGAGAGCGGTTCTTTCTGCGCAGATATATTCAAGAAGAAGTCCGCCGACTTCGTTGCCGGAAAAGAGAACATATTCTCCGCTGGGTGAGGGAACGGCAATTCCAACACGGTCGCAGTCAGGGTCCGTCGCAAGAAGAAGGTCGGGCTTTACGCTTTCGCAAAGCTTCAGGCCGTAAGCAAGAGCCTCTTTTATCTCGGGGTTGGGGAAGGGGCAAGTCGTGAAGTTTCCGTTGGGAAATTCCTGCTCGGGAACAACGGTAACATCTTTGATACCTATTCTGTCAAGAATTGCACGAACGGGCTTGTTTCCCGTTCCGTTAAGGGGAGTGTAAACGACTTTGAGTCCGCTTGTCGAGCATATGCCCGAATGAACGCTCTGCTTTTCAACTTCATCAAGATAGCTGTCGATAACATCCTGCTTTATGTATTCAATCATTCCCGAAGCAAGACCGTCTTCAAATTTAACGACCTTTGCTCCGCCGAACATTTCAACGCTGTTTATCTTTTTAAGAACGATTTCAGCCGCTTCAAGAGTCATCTGACAACCGTCTGCGCCGTAAGCCTTGTAGCCGTTGTACTTTGCGGGGTTGTGGCTTGCGGTGATAACTATTCCCGCTTTACATTCAAGCTTTCTTACAGCATAAGAAAGCATTGGGGTGGGCATAAGCTCGGGGTAGATATATACTTTTATTCCGTTTGCGGCAAGAACAGAAGCTGCCTCTCTTGCAAAAACATCGGATTTTATTCTGCTGTCATAAGCTATGGCAACACTGCCGTCTGTAAAAGTTTCGTTTACATAGTCGGCAAGACCTTGTGTCGCTCTGCGGACAGTATATATGTTCATACGGTATGTTCCTGCGCCGATAACTCCGCGAAGTCCGCCCGTTCCGAATTCAAGATTGCGGTAAAACCTGTCCTTTATCGCCTCATCGTCATCCTTTATCGCGGCAAGCTCGGTCTGCAAATCGTCGTCCTCAACTGCTTTTTCGCACCAAAGGGTGTAAAGTTCTTTTTCGTTCATAAAAAAACCTCCTTCAAAAAATGATTTGGTATTTTTCGATTTGAAATAATTGTACCACAAAACAAACTGAAATGCAAAGACTTTTTGAAAATATTTTGTTGTAATTCTTTGCAAAATATGATAAGATTATTGAGGTAAACTTGGTCAATAAGAACATAACCGCACTATTCCTCGCGCGGTTTTCACATCAAGGAAGTGACAGAATGTATTCAAGAGTTAAAAGTATGGGACTTTTCGGGCTTAACGCCTTTCCCGTCGATGTTGAGATAGAAATAAGCAAAGGTCTGCCGTCCTTTGATATTGTCGGTCTGGGCGATGTTGTAGTAAGAGAAAGTCGCGACAGAATAAGAGCGGCTCTGCGCTCCTGCGGAGTAAATCTTCCGACCGCAAAAATCGTCGTGAATTTAGCTCCTGCCGATACTAAAAAGACAGGCTCTGTAACAGACCTTGCAATATCCGTGGCGCTTCTTTCGATAAACGGAAATATTACCGCCGATACCGACGGTTGCGCTTTTATCGGAGAAGTTTCGTTAAACGGCGATGTAAGGGGCGTCAACGGAGTTCTTCCTATGGTACTGACAGCAAAAAAATCGGGGATAAAATCCGTGTTTGTTCCTTTCGATAACGCCTTTGAGGCTTCCGTGTGCGACGGTATCGAGGTTTTCGGAGTAAAATCCCTGCAGCAGGTGATAGACCACTTTGACGGCGACAGAATTGCTCCTTGTCCGCCCTATGAGGTGAAAGAAAGCGAAAGGTTCGACACTCTTGACTTTGCTGATGTAAGAGGGCAGTCATACGCGAAAAAAGCGCTTGAAATAGCCGCCTGTGGAGGACACAACGCTCTGCTCATCGGCTCGCCCGGGTCGGGAAAGAGTATGCTTGCAAAAAGATTGCCGACAATACTTCCGTCAATGACCTTTGAAGAGTCGATTGAAACAACGAATATCCACTCCATTTCGGGAATGCTCGATAAAGATACTCCGCTTGTGACGGTAAGACCTTTCCGTTCTCCGCACCACACAATCTCGGCGGCAGGTCTTGCAGGCGGCGGAGGGATACCGAAACCGGGGGAAATATCTCTTGCGCACAACGGACTTCTGTTCCTTGACGAGTTTGCCGAATTTTCAAGGCAGACGCTTGAAATCCTCCGTCAGCCCCTTGAGGATAAAAAGGTCACAATATCGAGAGCGTCGGGAACGGTGAGCTACCCTTGCTCGTTTATGCTCGTTGCGGCGATGAACCCTTGCCCCTGCGGCTATTACGGGCATCCCTCAAAGCCGTGTATCTGCTCGCACAAGCAGGTTTCAAACTATCTTTCAAGAGTAAGCGGTCCTATGCTTGACCGCTTTGACTTGCATATTGAAGTTGCTCCCGTTGAGTTTGAGAGCATTTCGTCAACAGTAAAAGAGGAAAGCTCCGCGGTGATAAGAGAGCGCGTTCAGCGTGTAAGAGAGATACAGCACAAGCGCTTTAAGGGTACGGGTATAACCTGCAACGCAGGCATAACCCCCGATATTATCCACGATGTATGCCCGATGGACGACTCGGCAAGGGATATGCTCAAAAATGTTTTTGACAGACTCGGGCTTTCTGCAAGAGCGTATGACAGAATACTCAAAGTGTCAAGAACGATAGCCGATATGAATGGCAGAGAGCTTATTTCAAAGACGGATATCGCCGAAGCTGTTCAATACCGCAGTCTTGACAGGAAATACTGGAAGTAACAGTTATCATTTTCAATAAATAACCATATTCCGAATTATCGGGATATGGTTATTTTTCCGATTTTTTGAAATTCTGTTGACTTGCCTTATAAATAGTAGTAAAATATTATACTGTATCGGTATGCAAAAAAGTATTGTCGCATAAAGCCCGTGTTTTCGGCAAAAGACGATATTTTTCGATACATCACAGGCAAAATCTCCCGTCGGTTCGAGGGGCTCGGGTTTAAACCGTCCGCAAATGCGGTTGCGGAAGAGGAAAATCCGTGAAGAAGAACGGGGAGCGTTGATATTCCCGCAAATTTTTTCAAGGAGAGATTTAAAGACCTATGGTGAATGTCAAAAAGGTTAAGCTCGGCAAAAATGAGCGCATGAGCTTCGGCAAAATCACCGAAGTGCTCGATATGCCAAATCTTATCGAGATTCAGAAAAACTCGTATCAGTGGTTTCTTGACGAGGGACTGAGAGAGGTTTTCCGCGATACCGACGCTATCACGGATTACAACGGAAACCTTGAACTCAAATTCATCGATTACCGTATCGACGATACCCCCAAGTACACTGTTGCCGAATGTAAGGAAAGGGATGTCACCTATTCCGCTCCGCTGAGAGTGAGAGCAACGCTTCTCAACAAAGAGACAGGCTCTGTCATCGAGAATGAAGTTTATATGGGAGAATTCCCCCTTATGACCGAAAGCGGAACTTTCGTCATAAACGGCGCGGAACGAGTTATAGTATCTCAGCTTGTCCGTTCGCCCGGAGTTTTCTTCAATGTTGAGAAGGACAAGACAGGTAAGAACCTTTTCAGCTCGACCATCAACCCCAACAGAGGCGCATGGCTCGAATATGAAATGGATTCAAACGATGTCATCTATGTAAGAATCGACAAGAACAGAAAAATACCCCTCACAACCTTCATCCGTGCAATCGGATGCGGTACCGACGCAGAAATAGAAGAACAGTTCGGCTCTGACGAAAGACTTAATCAGACTATTCTTCAGAAGGACGCTACAAAGAACAGAGAAGAGGCTCTTTTAGAAGTTTACAAGAGACTTCGCCCAGGCGAACCTCCCACGGTTGAAAGCGCCGTTACACACCTCAACAACCTTTTCTTTGACGCAAGAAGATATGACCTTTCACGCTTCGGCAGATACAAATACAACAAGAAGCTCGGCATTGCTTCAAGACTTCGCGACCATATCCTTTCACGCCCCGTTATCAATGAGTCTACGGGCGAGATTATGGCAGAAGAGGGCGAAAAGCTCAGCTATGAAAAGGCTCTTGAAATAGAGCAGGCAGGTGTGATGGAGGCTTTCATCACAGTTGAAATCAAGGAAAATTACACAGGCCCTAACGGTGAGTCGCTTACAAAGGTTGAGAGCAAGGAAATAAAGGTAATCGGCAACGGAATGGTTGATATTGCACCTTATCTTCCCGAAAAGCTCAATGCCGCAGAACTCGGCATAAACGAAAAGGTATCCTTCAAGGTACTCAAGGAGATACTTGACGAATACGGCACCGAGGATACCGACGCTCTCAGCGCTGAAATCGTAAGAAGAGCAGACGAGCTTGTTCCCAAGCACATCATAATCGACGACATCTATGCGTCGGTAAGCTACTTCCTCAACCTCTGCAACGGAGTAGGCACAACGGACGATATCGACCATCTCGGTAACAGAAGAATCCGTTCTGTCGGCGAACTTTTGCAGAATCAGTTCAGAATAGGCTTTACAAGAATGGAAAGAGTCATTCACGAAAGAATGAACATCCGTTCGCAGGAAACAGAATCGCTCACTCCTGCACAGCTTATCAATATAAGACCTATATCCGCGGCTATCAAGGAATTTTTCGGTTCATCGCCCCTTTCTCAGTTCATGGACCAGACAAACCCCTTGGCAGAGCTTACTCATAAGAGAAGACTTTCGGCCCTCGGTCCCGGAGGACTTTCAAGAGACCGTGCAAGCTTCGAGGTTCGAGATGTTCACTACACCCACTACGGAAGAATGTGTCCTATCGAAACCCCCGAAGGTCCTAACATCGGACTTATCTCATACCTTGCTTCTTTTGCAAGAATAAATGAATACGGCTTTATCGAGGCTCCTTACAGAAAGGTTGACAAGAAAACAGGCGTAGTTCTTGACGAGGTTGTTTATATGACAGCCGATGTCGAAGATAACTATGTTGTTGCCCAGGCAAACGAACCTCTCACCGAGGACAACAAGTTTGCAAACAAGAATGTTGCCGCTCGTTTCAGAGACCAGATTCTTGTTACAAGCCGCGACAATATCGACTATATGGACGTTTCTCCTAAGATGGTTGTTTCGATAGCTACCGCTATGATTCCCTTCCTTGAAAACGACGACGCCAACCGTGCGCTCATGGGCTCGAACATGCAGAGACAGGCAGTGCCTCTTCTCAAAACAGAAAGCCCCATCGTCGGAACAGGTATGGAATATAAGGCGGGCGTTGACTCGGGAGTTTGCGTTGTTGCCAAGGAAGACGGCGTTGTTGAAAGAGTTTCGGGCGACGAAATCGTTATCAAGGACGGCACAGGTCAGCTCCACGAATACAAGCTCATCAAGTTCAAGCGTTCAAACCAGTCCACCTGCATAAATCAGAGACCTATCGTTGACAGAGGCGAAAAGGTCAAGAAGGGACAGGTACTTGCCGACGGTCCTGCAACCAAGGACGGTGAAATCTCACTCGGTAAGAACGCTCTTATCGGATTTATGACCTGGGAAGGTTACAACTACGAGGACGCCGTTCTTCTGAACGAAAACCTTGTAAGATACGATAAGTTCACTTCCATTCATATTGAAGAATATGAAATAGAAGCAAGACACACAAAGCTCGGTGATGAAGAAATCACAAGAGATATCACAAATGTCGGCGACGACGCTTTGAAGGACCTTGACGAAAACGGTATCATCCGCATAGGCGCAGAGGTCCGCTCGGGCGATATTCTCGTCGGAAAGGTTACTCCCAAGGGAGAAACGGAGCTCACCGCAGAAGAAAGACTTCTCCGCGCTATCTTCGGTGAAAAGGCAAGAGAAGTCCGCGACAATTCTCTCCGTGTTCCTCACGGCGAGGCAGGCGTTGTAGTTGATGTAAAGGTATTTACAAGAGAAAACTGCGACGAACTCTCACCCGGAGTTAATATGCTTGTCCGTTGCTATATCGCACAGAAGAGAAAAATCTCCGTCGGCGATAAGATGGCCGGCCGTCACGGTAACAAGGGCGTCGTTTCAAGAATTCTTCCTCCCGAAGATATGCCCTTCCTCGAGGACGGTACACCTCTTGATATCGTTCTTAACCCTCTCGGCGTTCCTTCGCGTATGAATATCGGTCAGGTTCTTGAGGTTCATCTCGGTATGGCTTCAAAGGCTCTCGGCTGGAAGATTATGACTCCCGTATTTGACGGCGCGCACGAGGACGATATCCGCGAGGCGTTCAGAATGGCAAATGAAATATCCGAAAATACAGAAGACCCCAACGAAGATTTCCTTATCAATCCTTTTGACGGAACGATAAACCCCAAAGCTCTTCACATGTCTGAGGACGGAAAGTTCACACTCTATGACGGAAGAACGGGAGAAATGTTCGATAACAAGGTTACTGTCGGATATATGTACTACCTCAAGCTTCACCACCTCGTTGACGATAAAATTCACGCGCGTTCGGTTGGTCCTTATTCTCTCGTTACTCAGCAGCCGTTGGGAGGTAAAGCCCAGTTCGGCGGACAGAGATTCGGAGAGATGGAAGTTTGGGCGCTCGAAGCATACGGCGCAGCTTATACTCTTCAGGAAATTCTTACGGTT
>CALZLD010000069.1 GCA_945788225.1 uncultured Clostridia bacterium | reverse complement strand
GGCAGAGCTCATATCGTTGTCCTTTCGGGATATTCAGCTTTTCTCTTGTGCAGTAGCCGAGGTCAACGCAGTTCGCTCTTCCTCTCGGAGCTCCCACATAACCTGTTGATACGATTTCATCATTATTAACAATAATTGCGCCGAAGTTTCTTCTGAGGCAGGTGCCCCTTTCAAGAACGGTTTCGGCAATATCGAGATAGTAGTTTATTTTGTCAATTCTGCTCATATTATCACCCTTTCGCAAGTGTCTTTAAAAACTATAACATTTTTTCTGCATTATTGCAATACCTTTACAAAAATTGCTCCGTGTGCTATAATTTTCTAAGAATATTTTTTGGGGGAGATTATGGAAAATCTTACGAACATTTCTGTTGTGCGCGATATTTTATCTCGGCATGGCTTTACCTTTTCAAAAGCGTTGGGACAGAATTTTATCGTCAACCCTGCAATATGTCCTCGCATAGCCGAGGAGGGCGGAGCTAAAAGCGGTTGCGGAGTAATAGAGATAGGAACGGGAATAGGCGTTCTCACCGCCGAGCTTGCAAAAAGGGCGGATAAGGTCGTAGCCATTGAAATAGACACAAGGCTTATGCCCGTGCTGGCTGAAACGCTGTCGGACTTTGACAATGTGAAAATTATCAACGACGATGTTTTAAAGGTCGACCTTAAAAAAATAATCGAGGAAGAATTCGGCGATAAAGAGGTTTTTGTCTGCGCAAATCTTCCGTATTATATCACCTCTCCGATAATAATGTCACTGCTTGAAAACCGACTGCCCATAAAGGCTATCACCGTTATGGTGCAAAAAGAAGCGGCGACAAGACTTTGCGCAGAACTGGGCAGCCGTGATGTGGGAGCGGTGACCGTTGCGGTGAGATATTATTCCGAGCCGAAGCTGCTTTTCAATGTTTCAAGGGGAAGCTTTATGCCGTCCCCGAATGTTGACAGCGCCGTGATAAGACTTGACATAAAAAACAACCGCCTTGTTGATGACGAACAGCACTTTTTCAAGGTGGTGAGGGGAGCGTTCTCTCAACGGAGAAAAACTCTTGCAAACTCGCTTTCGTCTTCGCTCTCGGTAGACAAGCAGGTTGTGACCGAGGCTATCGTTTCTGCGGGACTTCAAGAAAATGTCCGCCCCGAACAGCTTTCGATGGAGGACTTTATAAATGTTGCCAAAAGCGTCAAAAAAGTTTGACGCTTTTATTTTTTTGCTCAAAAATCGCCTTTTGCGTATATTTTTTTCTCCCTCTGTGTGACAAAATTTTCCAACAAATAATGATACTATATTATTTGCGGATTTTTCAAAGGGGAATGACAAGCCGAATTTTTTTAAAAACACGGAGGAAGTAAAAATGCACAAAATCAATGCTTTAAAGTCAAATGTTGCGGCAAGGCAGACCTTTTTGTCAATTATGAGGGGAACTGTTATTTTTCTGCTGTCAATGCTGTTTGCGTTTTCAAAAATAAGGGGTATTCCGTCGCCTTATATCGCCGTTTTTTCGGGAATATTGCCCGTCAGCTACGGCGTTGTGGCTTTTATGGGAGCAATGCTTACATACTTTATTTCGGGAACGGTAGGACTTTGTATCCCGGAGATAACGGCAATGCTGATAATTTTTATAATAAAAATTTTTATATGCGAGGTGCTTGGAAAAAGAATGGGCTTTGTGGGAACTACCGTTCTCACATCGGCTTGCTATCTCGGCTGTTCGGTTTTTATCACATCGCTTGTTTCGCACACTGCGGCAGGACTTACCGTGGCGGTTTTAAAATCTGCGTTGTGCGCATTGTCAACCCTTGCGCTGTCTTATTTAATAGAGAAAAAATCCCATACCGAAAAAATCTTTTCAGACGGAATAAACGGAGTTGCGGTTGCTCTCTGTTTTGTCTTTGCGGTTTCTGCGCTCTGTTCCGTAAACATTGTTTTTTTGAATATGGGAAGAATTTTTGCCTTGTTCTGTATTCTCATTTTTGCAAGACGGTTTCATTCTTCGGGCGGAGCGATATGTTCAATTCTGAGTATTTCGGCTTTTGCGCTTTTTTCGGGCGACTTTGCAAAAACGGCTGTCTTTGTCACCGTTGCGGCACTTGTCTGCGGAGCGCTCTCTGAAAAAGGAGTGATGATAACGGCACTATCCTTTCTTGCCGTCAACGCAATAGGCGCTCTCTCATCGGGAGTAAACGCCGAAACGGCAAAGCTTCTTGCCGATACAGTCACAGCTTCGGCGGTGTTTATTCTCTTCCCCGAAAGGATACTCAACAGGCTTTTGGGTACTGCGACATTCTCATCGGGCAGAGATATTTCAGAAAATATTTCGGGCAGACTTCAGTTTCTTGCAGGCTCCATAGGGGACATTCGCAAAAAGGCGGAAAAGCTCTCTGAGGCTCTTGAAAGAAAAAATCCCGAAAGCAACCTTGCCGTGACGGTGTGTGACAGAGTATGCTCGGACTGTCGGGGAAATATGCGTTGTTGGGAAGGCGACTTTGACAAAACAAGCGACAGCTTTTCAAAGGCGCAGAAATATACTCTTTTAAACGGAACTATAAGTGAAAGCAATCTGCCCGAAGGTTTTTCAAGCTGTTATAGAAGAAGTGCCGTCGCAAGAGAATTTACATCAGCTTTCAGAGAAAGAAATATCTGCCTTAACACAAAGAGAAGATTTCGCGAACTGCGCGGACTATTATTTGAACAGCTCGATATGACCGAAAGGCTTCTTACCTCTCTTGCAAAGGATATAGGCAGCTTTGGAGTAACGGACAAAAGACTTGCCGACGAGGTAAAAAAATATCTTTTGAAAAGCGGTGCGGAAAATCCTGTTGCCGCCGCCTTTACGGATAAATCGGGCAAGACATTTATCAGCGGATATTTCTTTGGAAAAGAGCCTGACAAAAAAGAATTCTCGGCAAAGATTTCCGATTTTGCGGACATTGACTTTTCGCTGCCGATTTATACTTATGCGGACGGTCTTGTCAGCTTTTCTATGGAGGAAAAACCGCGCTTTGCCGTTGACTTTTCTGTATCGGCTGTATCCTCAAAAAAAGATGAGCAGTCGGGCGATACCGTCAAGAGCTTTTATGACGGTAAGGGGAATTTCTATGCCGTTCTTTCGGACGGTATGGGCAGGGGAAACCGCGCTGCGATAGACAGCATCTTTGCTTCGTCTTCAATAGAAAAACTGCTCTCTGCGGGAGCTGATTTTTCCTCTGCCACAAGGCTTATAAATTCGGCTATGCAGGTAAAGTCCGACGACGAAAGCTTTGCCACAGTAGACCTTGTGAAGATAGGTCTTAACGGCGGAACGGCGGACATAATGAAACTCGGTGGGAGCACCGCCTTTTACTGCTCAAAGGGGAAGATTGAAAAGCTGTCCTCGTCATCGTTCCCCATAGGAATTATTTCGGGTGCAGAGCCTGAAAGATTCTCTTTGAAGCTAAAAGAAAATGACGCAATCGTTTTCACCTCGGACGGAATATCAGAGGAAACATATCCCGCTATTTCTGAAATTTTAAGAAGGTCATACAAACAGCCTGCCGAAAAAATAACCGAGAAAATCATCTCGGCGGAAAAGGCATTCGGCGATACTCCTGCCGACGATATGACCGTTGCGGTAATGCGACTTACAAGAAATTTACAGTGATTTTTCAAATGGGCGTAAATTATTTGTAACTATTCTACAAAATATTTCCTGCGCATACAGTTAATTTATAGAAAATCTGCAAAAAAACTTGTATTATAATTAACAATTTGGTAAAATGTATATTGGTACAAAGCATAAGGTATGGTTATGCGTTAGGAGGTTACATAATATGGTAAAAATTAACCATGCGGATTATGAAGTTCCGCTTTACCTGTTTCATCAGGGCAAGAACTATGAGGCTTTTGATTTCTTCGGCTCGCATCCTGCCGAGAAAGACGGAAAAGTCGGAGTAGTTTTCAGAGTATGGGCGCCGAACGCAAAGTCGGTTTCGCTCGTATGTGACGATAACGACTGGAACAGAGATAAATCGCCGATGGAAAAGGTCGCTGACGGAATATGGGAGATTTTTGTTGAAAATTTCCCCGAATTCAGCGCATATAAATACAGCATTGAGGCTCAGAACGGCAGAGTGGTAATGAAGTCGGACCCTTACGGCTTCCACATGGAAACAAGACCGAGTACCGCCACAAAGTATGTGGACATTGAAGGTCACTACAAATGGACCGACAGCAAGTGGTTTGAAGAAAAGGCAAAGAAGAATGTCTATAAGAGCCCGATGAACATATACGAGGCTCACCTCGCATCGTGGAGACAGTATAAGGACGGCTCGCCTTTCAGCTACATAAAATTTGCCGAGGAAATGGCTCCCTATCTCAACGAAATGGGTTATACCCACATCGAGCTTATGCCCCTTGCAGAATACCCCTTTGACGGCTCGTGGGGTTATCAGATAATCGGATATTTTGCTCCCACATCCCGTTTTGGTTCGCCCTGGGATTTTATGCAGATGGTTGATATTTTCCATAAGCACAACATCGGCGTAATTCTCGACTGGGTACCTGCGCACTTCCCCAAGGACGAATGCGGACTTTATGAATTTGACGGAACATACTGCTATGAATATTCAGACAGATTCAAGCGCGAACATCGCTCGTGGGGCACAAGAGTTTTCGACTACGGCAAGCCCGAGGTAATCTCGTTCCTTATCTCGAACGCGGTTTACTGGCTTGAAAAATATCATATCGACGGTCTGCGCGTTGACGCGGTAGCTTCGATGCTCTATCTCGACTATGACAGAAGAGACGGCGAGTGGGCTCCCAATTCCAAGGGAGGAAAAGAAAACCTTGAAGCCATTGCGTTTCTGCAACAGCTCAACTCGGTAGTATTCGGCAGAAACCCGAATATCCTTATGGTAGCCGAGGAATCGACCGCTTGGCCTCTTGTTACAAAGCCTACCGATGTGGGCGGACTCGGCTTCAACTTCAAGTGGAATATGGGCTGGATGAACGATATGGTGAAATATATCTCTCTTGACCCGTATTTCAGAGCGTTTAACCACGATAAGCTCACATTCTCGTTCTTCTATTGCTTCTCCGAGAACTACATTCTTCCCCTTTCGCACGACGAAGTGGTTTACGGCAAATGTTCACTTCTTGAAAAACAGCCGGGCGAAAGAGAGGATAAGTTCAAATCTTTAAGAGCGTTTCTCGGTTACACAATGGCTCACCCCGGAAAGAAGCTTCTCTTTATGGGACAGGAATTTGCTCAGGGCAAGGAATGGAACTACAAGCAGGAGCTTGACTGGGACCTCTTGCAGTATGAGGGACACGCAAACAACAAGAAATATGTCGCGGCACTCAACAAGTTCTACCTCGACCATTCGGCTATGTGGCAGAACGACGACAGCTGGCAGGGCTTCAGCTGGATTTCCCACGACGACTACAAGCAGAGCATTATTGCATTCAGAAGAATTGACGACAACGGCAACGAAGTCATTGCGGTATGCAACTTTGTTCCCGTTGAGCGTGAAAACTATAAGATAGGCGTACCCTACGCAGGAAAATACAAGCAGGTATTTTCAAGCGATGATAAGGCTTTCGGCGGAACAGGCGTCGATAACGGAACTGTCAAGTCAGAGGACACACCTATGCACGGCTATGAACAGTGCATAGAGCTTAAAATCCCCGCACTTTCTGTAATGTTCTTTGAAAAGCTCCCCGACAAGCCGAAGGCAAAGGCGGATGGCACAAAGACCGCGACAAAGAAAAAGACTTCCTCAAAGCCGAAGTCTGACGCAAAGCCTGCCGCTAAAAAGAGTACCGCAAAGAAAAAAACGGCAGAAAAGCCGAGTGAAAAAAAGTAATACCGAATTAAGATTATAAATAAATTGGAGGTACTAAGGTATGTATACTAAAAAGGAATGCGTTGCTATGCTCCTTGCAGGCGGACAGGGCAGTCGTCTTTACGCTCTTACGCAGGATATGGCAAAGCCTGCCGTTTCATACGGCGGAAAGTACAGAATAATCGACTTTCCATTGTCAAACTGTATCAACTCCGGAATAGACACAGTCGGAGTTCTCACACAGTATCAGCCGCTTGTTCTTCACGACTACATCGGCAACGGTCAGCCGTGGGACCTTGACAAGATTCACGGCGGTGTTCACGCTCTTCCCCCGTTCCAGACAGCTCTCGGAGCGCAGTGGTACAAGGGAACTGCAAACGCAATCTATCAGAACATCAACTTTGTTGACAGATACGACCCCGAATATGTTGTTATCCTTTCGGGCGACCATATCTACAAGATGGACTACTCAAAGATGCTCGCTTATCATAAGGAAAAGAACGCCGACGCTACTATCGCCGTTCAGGAGGTTACTCTTGAAGAGGCAACAAGACTCGGTATTATGATATGCGACGACGATATGGGTATCACGGACTTTGAAGAAAAGCCTGCAAAGCCCCGTTCAACTCTTGCTTCAATGGGTATTTACATATTCACCTGGAAGAAGCTTCGTCAGTATCTTATCGACAACGAAAACAACCCCGAGGAAGACAAGGACTTCGGTAAGGCTATTATTCCGAATATGCTCAACGCAGGCGAAAAGCTTGTAGCTTATCCCTTTGAAGGCTACTGGCGCGATGTCGGAACAATCGACAGCCTTTGGGAAGCTAATATGGACCTTTTGAATCCCAACATTCCTCTTGACCTTTACGACCCGTCGTGGAAGATTTATTCGAGAACCTCGAATATGCCTCCTCAGTATGTCGGCTCGTCGGCAAAGGTTGAAAACTCGATGATTTCAGAGGGTGCGGTTGTCAACGGAAATGTTGACTTCTCGATAATCTTCCCAGGCGTTACCATTGAAACGGGTGCTACTGTCCGTGACAGTATCATTATGCCCGGCTCCGTTATCAAGGCAGGAGCCGTTGTAGAATACGCTATTGTCGGCGAAGAATGTACCATAGGCGAATACGCAACCATAGGCGCCCGTCCCGAATCCGTTACAGACAAGGACAGCTGGGGCGTTGCGGTTATCGGTCACGGAATAACTGTTTCCGAGGGCAAGAAGATTGCTCCCAAGGAAAACATAACAAGCAATGTTTAAGGGGGCGATATAAATGGCTGGTAAAAATAAAGTACTCGGAATGATTTTTGCAAATATGCACGATGTTTCTGTCGTTGAGCTCACAAAGGAAAGAACAATGGGTTCTATCCTCTTCGGCGGAAGATACAGAATGATTGACTTTCCTCTCTCGAATATGGTAAACTCAGGCGTAGGCGAGATAGGCGTAATCACAAAATCCAACTATCAGAGCCTGCTTGACCACTTGGGCTCAGGTCGTGAATGGGACCTTGCAAGAAAGAAGGGCGGTCTTCACCTTCTTCCTCCTTTCGGTCATGTTGACAGCGGAATGTATCGCGGAAGACTTGAAGCTCTTTACGGAGTTATAAACTTTGTCAAGAATTCTGACGCTGAATATGTTCTTCTCTGCGACTGCGATGTTGTCACAAACATTGATTATGCTCCTATCGTTGAACAGCATATCAAGACAGGCGCAGACATTACCGCAGTTTATGCAAAGAGCGTCATCACAATGGACCAGGCTAAGAACTCGACTGTCTTCGGTATCAATGAAGAGGGCAGAATAACAGATGTTCTCATCAGACCTCAGATAAGCGGAGATTGCGATGTCAGCCTCAATATGTTCCTTATCAAGAAGACTTTCTTACAGGATATTGTTCTTGAATGTGCAAGCAAGAGCCTTTACAGCTTTGAAAAGGATGTTCTTCAGGCAAGAGTAAGAGAGTATAATGTTATGGCTTACAAGCACGACGGTTACTACTCAAAGATTGACTCAATAGACACCTACTACAAGGCTAATATGGCTATGCTCTCAACAGAGACAAGAGACAAGATATTCCTTGAAAAGAGACCTATCTACACTAAAATCAGCGATAACGCTCCCGCAAAATACGGCATCGGAGCAAGCGTCAAGAACTCTCTTATCGCAGACGGCTGCATAGTTGAGGGAACAGTTGAAAACTCAATTCTCTTCCGCGGTGTTAAGGTTGGAAAGGACGCAGTTATCAAGAATTCTATTATTATGCAGAATACAGTAATCGGCAAAAAGTGCGATGTCAACTACATCATCACAGATAAGTCGGTTGAAATTCAGGATTTCAGAATTCTTACGGGCTCGCAGTACTATCCGCTTTATGTCGGAAAGGGCGCAAAAATTTAGTTGAAATACACAAGCGGCATAGCTTAAATTTCTATGCCGCTTTTGCACTATCGCTTGAAATTTTCGGGCGGATGTTGTATAATAAATACGCTAACTATTTTTATGGGAGGATTTTTTTATGAGGATTCTTTATGCTTCAAGCGAGGCTTTGCCCTATATCGCTTCGGGCGGACTTGCCGATGTTGCTGGCTCTCTTCCTGCGGCTATAAATAAAGCAGGTCACGATTGCCGCGTGGTTATGCCCCTTTACAAAAACATCAAGTGGGAGCTTCGCGAAAAGCTCACATTCATCACTAACTTCACCGTTGATGTTGCCTGGAGAAAGCAGTACTGCGGAATTATGAAGGGTGAGGTAAACGGCGTTACATACTACCTCATCGACAACGAATACTACTTCGGCAGAGACGGTCTTTACGGATTTTATGACGATGCAGAAAGATTTGTCTTCTTCTCAAGAGCAATTCTTGAAATGTTAAAGCACATCGACTTCA
>CALZLD010000068.1 GCA_945788225.1 uncultured Clostridia bacterium | reverse complement strand
GCTGAAATAGTGTCCTGACAGGAATTGAATGTAAGAGATACTTTCATTCCCTCATTGTAAAGCTTTGTTGAATTGTCGATTATTCCAACAAGTCGCCACGAATAGCCGTCTATTATCTTTCCCACTCCCGAAGACGAAGTGTTGTTGCTGTTTGAAATTATCTTTTTTATGTCCTCTGCCGTGAGGTCAGAGTAGCTGTCTAATGTGAGTATGTCCTCATATCCGTCAACATTGCTGACAAAATATCCCGCATAGTCGGTAACAATTTCGCTCACGGGCGGGTTAAGTGACGCTTTCAGCCTTTCTATTTCCGTTTCAAGCGCAGATATGGTGCTGTCAAAGTCGCTTTCCTTTTCGGTCACCAAAGACATAATATTCATATATTCCGAAAGCTTCTGTCTTTCGTCCGAAAGCTTTGAATAATCGCCCTTTGTCGCATAATAAACAGAATCGCGGTACCTTTGCTTTATCAGCTCCGATACGCCCTCGGGCTTTGCCGCGGCTATCGTTCCCGGGCCTGTTATCTTCTTTAAGGACGCAAGCTCCGCTTCAAGCTCCTCAATTCTCTTTTCACATTCGGTGTCCGACTCGCTTCTGTAAACATAGGCGACAACAGAATTTTTAGCGAACTTGCTGCCGTCGGGATAAGGATAGCTTACTGCCCCTCCGCCCGTTTTGGCGATGACATGCTCGTTTCTTAAAAAAACTCCGTTGAACGAAACCTTGTCGACAGTTGAATAAGAAACCGCCGTTTCGGTCTTGTAATCGTTCTTTAAAGAAAGATAAATCTGGCTTCCTATCGTGATAAGCATAAAAAGCGCAAGTACAAAGACGAGTATCTTAACAATAATGCTGTTCATCAACTGTCCCCTTTATTACTCTGCGTCAAGAATTGCAATGGGCTTTGTGGGGATAATGGTCGAGATAGCGTGCTTATAGACAAGATACTGCTTTCCTTCGCCCTCAAGTATAACGGTGTAGCCGTCAAATCCCTTTATCATCCCTTTAAACTGAAATCCGTTGGTAAGATATACTGTAACGGCGATTTTGTCCTTTCTTGCCTGATTGAGAAAAACATCCTGCAAAATAAGACCTTTGTTCATTACACATTCCCCTTTCCTTCTTATAAATTATGGGCATATTAAACCCATATCAATTTATTATAACATATTTAAAAGCATTTTGCTATATATTTTTTGCAATTATCTATAATATTTTTTTCACCGACGGTTTCGTCAAGATATATCCAGTTTATCCGTTCATCTCTGCGAAACCAGGTAAGCTGTCTTTTTGCGTATCTTCTTGTCTCTCTTTTAAGCGTTTCAAGGCACTCGTCCAGCGTCGCTTTCCCCTCAAAATAAGGGATAAGTTCCTTGTACCCTATTGCCTGACAGACGGTGTTTCCGCGCTCATTTTTATAGAATTCAAAAGCTTCTTCGACCATTCCCTCTTTTGCCATTTTGTCAACGCGCAGATTTATTCGGTCATAAAGCTTTTGTCTGTCACGGAAGTTAAGCCCTATCATACAAGCGTTATAAGGCGACTCTTCCTCACGGCTCCGCCTTTTAAGCTCCGACATTGTAAGTCCCGAAAGCTCATAGGCTTCAAGCGCCCTTATTATTCTTGTAAGATTATTAGGGTGCAGGGTCTTCGCCGTTTCCTCGTCTATTTCCATAAGCTTTTGGAGCATTGCCTCGTTGCCGATTTCTTCGGCTTCTTTTGTAAGCCTTGCCCGAACTTCTCCGTCCGATGAAATCTCATCGAAAATGATATTATCGACAAGCGACGAGATATAAAGTCCCGTTCCGCCGACAACTATCGGCATTTTTCCTCTTTGGTGAATATCCGCAATAACTTCTCTTGCCTTTTCAAGATATTGCGCAACGCTGAACTTTTCACTGTTGTCCACAAAGCTCATAAGGTGGTGAGGAATACCCTGCATTTCCTCTTTTGTGGGCTTTGCCGTGGCGATGTCAAGACCTTTGTATATCTGCATAGAATCGGCTGAAACTATCTCGCCGTCAAGCTCCTTTGCAAGACGGATAGAAACAGCCGTCTTGCCTGAGGCTGTCGGTCCCGCTATAACAATTATCGGAATTTTATTCATCACAATACTCTCTTAAATCTTTTTTCAAGCTCTTTTTCGGTGATAACGCTGATAACAGGTCTGCCGTGAGGGCAATATCTTATCCTGTCGTCAGAAAGAACCTGCTTCACAAGGTGTTCAAGTTCTCTTATATCATTCTTATCGTGAGCCTTGATAGCCGCCTTGCAGGCCATCGAATGATATATCTCGTCAAGACGGGCGCTTTGGGGATTATTTCTGTTTTCCGAAAGATTATCGGCTATTTCACAGAAAATTTCAGCCGCGTCGTCAATATCAAAAATTGTGGGTATACCTGTTATCAAAACCTCGTTGTTTTCTGAGAAAGAAAAGGTAAATCCTGTATTTTCAATAACTTCTCTGTTCTCTTCAACAACGGCACGCTGTTCGGGAGTAAGCAGAACGCTTTCGGGTGTCGCTAAAAGCTGAGAAGAAAAGCCGTTATCCGCCGCCTTTAACTTTTCAAAAAGAATTCTCTCGTGGGCGGCGTGTTTGTCGATGACGATAAGCTCGTTTTCACACTCGACAAGTATATAGGTTTTGAGAAATTCCCCGATAACACGATATTCAGGGAGCTTTTTCTCCTCTTTGACAATTTCCTCTTGGGGAGCAAGCTCTTCTCTCTTCTGAAAAGCTTTCTGCGATATATACCTGAACTCCGTATTCTTCGGAATATCCGTCTTTAAGCTTTCAATTTTAGGTTTTTCAAAAGGTTTTTCGGGGGCTTCCGTATTATTTGTAACAACAGGCTTTACCTCGCTCACTTTTTCGGCAGAAACTTCAAGCGGTCTTCTTTCAGATGATAAAGAAAGCTGGTCGCTCTTTGTATATGTCGGAACAACGGGAGTAACCTTTACCGAATAATCTACCTTTTTTATCGGTTCGGGCGGAGCTTCCTTCTTTTCGTTCTTCATAATGTCATAAGACATCACAGCGTTCTTGACGGCAAAATAAACAGCGTCAAAAACCGCCTTTTCGTCCGAAAATCTCACCTCGATTTTTGTCGGGTGGACATTCACATCAATAGTTTCGGGCGGAATGTCAAGATTTATTACGCAGGACGGAAATTTTCCCGTCATAATCACATTGCGGTACGCTTCTTCAAGCGACACGGTGCAGGTAACTGACTTCACAAATCTTCTGTTGACAAAAAAGTTCTGTAATTTTCTGTTCGAGCCTGCCGACAACGGCTTTACGGTGTATCCTGAAACGCGTATCCCCTCGTATGTATAATCAACGGGGATAAGCGAATCTGCAAAGGCTCTGCCTAAAACGGCATAAACGGCCGAATAGCTGTCGTTGTCGCCGGGAGTCATAATGTCCTGCCTGTTGTCCCTTATAAATTTGAATGAAATATCGGGGTGAGAAAGAGCAAGCTTTGAGATAACCGAAGATACCGCATTGCCCTCCGTTACATCTTTTTTGAGAAATTTCTGCCTTGCGGGGACATTGTAGAAAATATCCCGAATAATTATCATTGTGCCGTCGGGGCAACCGCATTGTTCTATGAGCTTTTCCTCTGAGCCTTCAATGATATAGTGCGTCCCGAACTGCTCTCCCTTGACTTTTGTCAGCACCTCAACCCTTGAAACAGCGGCTATTGAGGCAAGCGCCTCTCCCCTGAACCCTAAGGTGAGTATTTTGTCAAGGTCGCACTTTTCTTTTACCTTGCTTGTTGCGTGGCGCAAAAATGCCGTTCTTATATCCTCTTCCGAAATTCCGCAGCCGTTGTCCGAAATGCGCATATAGGTTGTTCCGCCGTTTTTTATCTCGGCGGTGATAGCCGTTGCTCCGCTGTCGATAGAATTTTCGATAAGTTCCTTTATCACGGAGCAAGGTCTGTCGATGACCTCTCCTGCGGCGATAAGCTCTGCTATTTCTTTTGAAAGAAGATTTATCTTCGGCATTTTTTCACCTCCTTAAAGCATCTTTATAAGCTCGCCCAAAAAGTATTTTGCGTCATCGGGAGTAAGCTCGTCAATGTTTGTTTTTCTTAGCTTTTCTATAATATCCTCGTGACTTATGGACGAGAATGAAATCTGGTCCGAGGACTGCTTTACGGGCTTGTAGTCGGTATTTTCTTCAAGCTCCGATAAAATCTGCTTTGCCCTTGTTGTGACCTTCTGCGGAATACCCGCAAGCTTTGCAACTTCAATGCCGTAGCTTTCGTCCGCTCCGCCCTCGACTATTTTTCTTAAAAACTTTATTTCCTCACCGCGCTTTTTAACGGCAACGCTGTAATTCTTAACGCCGTCAAGAGTTCCCTCAAGGGCGATAAGCTCGTGATAATGGGTTGCAAAAAGCGTCTTGCAACCGATAATTCTCTTGTTTGAGATTTGCTCGGCAATAGCCTTTGCAATGCTAAGTCCGTCAAGAGTTGATGTTCCTCTGCCCACCTCGTCAAGAATGACAAGGCTGTTCTTTGTCGCATTTTTGAGAATGTCGGCAACCTCGCTCATTTCGACCATAAAGGTTGATTGTCCTGCCGATAAATCGTCCGACGCGCCTATTCTTGTGAAAATCTTGTCCACAATAGAAATCTTTGCGTATGAAGCAGGAACAAAACAGCCTATCTGCGCCATAAGCGTGATGAGCGCCACCTGCCTCATATATGTTGATTTTCCCGACATATTCGGTCCCGTTATGATAGCCATACGGTTATTTTCGGTATCAATGCAGGTATCGTTGGGGACAAATGTTTCGTCCCCTAACATCAATTCAACAACGGGGTGTCTGCCGTCCTTGATGTTGATAACGCCGTCAACGGTAATATCGGGTTTCACATAAAGATTTTTCGCAGAAACATAGGCAAACGAGGTCATAACATCGACAACGGCAAGAGCCTCCGCCGTTCTCTGAACCTCTTCAAGCTTTGTTGCGACAAAATCTCTAACCTCGTTAAAAATATCGTTTTCAATAGCGATGATTTTGTCCTTTGCGCCGATGATTTTGTTTTCCTCTTGTTTGAGCTCTTCCGTGATAAAACGCTCGGCATTAGTCAGCGTCTGTTTTCTTATGTATGTGTCGGGGATAAGGTCGTAATTCGATTTTGTGACCTCGATATAATATCCGAACACACGATTATAACCAATTTTAAGGTTCTTGATACCCGTGCGTTCCTTTTCTCTTTCTTCAATTTCACGCAGAATATCGTTTCCGCCGTTGATGATGTGTCGCAGACTGTCAAGCTCATCGTTAAAGCCGTCGCGGATAACTCCGCCATCCTTTACGCTTACGGGCGGTTCGTCGACTATTGCGTTATCCACAAGGTTTGAAATTTCTTCAAGCGTGCTGATATCGTCGTTGCAGGCTTTTAAAAGCTTGCAGTCAAAGGAGGAAAGAATTGATTTTATATCGGGCAGTTGTGCTATCGTCAGTGCAAGAGCCTTCAAATCGCGCGGAGTAATCGTCTTATAGACAACCCTCGTCATAAGGCGCTCCATATCATAGACCTTTGAGAGAGCCTCGATGAGATTATCCCTTGCGACCGACTTTTTCATCAGTTCCTCAACAGCGTCAAGTCGCATAATTATCCTTGCAGGCTTGACAAGTGGCTGTTCGATATAAGAGCGCAGAAGTCTTTTTCCCATTGAGGTCTGCGTGTGGTCCAAAACCCACAGAAGACTTCCCTTTTTCTCCTTGTTGCGCATAGTTTCACAAAGCTCAAGGTTTCGCCTTGCGGTGAGGTCAAGCCCCATAAATGCGTTGTCCGATGAAATATCTATCTTTGTAAACCTTCCGATAACGGCTTTCTGCGTATCCGAGATATATCCGAAAAGTCCGCAAAGACAAAGTGTTCCTATATCCTCTTTAAGACCTAATTCTTCAAGGGAATTCGCATTGAACTGCCCTAAAAGCGACGCTTTGTTCTGCTCTATCTCAAACGCATTTTCGGGCATAAGTCTTGTGGAGCATTTCAGCTTTTCGCGGATAAATTCCATAACGGGACTACATTCCGCCACCTTGCCGTTATATAGAATTTCCCTCGGAGAAAATCTTGCAAGCTCGTCTATTATCTCAGCGTGAGAAAACTCGCCCGACTTGACAAAAAGGCGCACCTCGCCCGTTGAAATATCGGCAAAAGAAACAGCAAAGCCGTCATTTGCAGAATAAAGAGCGCAAAGATAGTTATTCACATCGTCGCTGAGCATATTTCCGTCGGTGAGCGTTCCCGGTGTGACGATTTTTATAACATCGCGCACAACAAGCCCTTTGCTCTCCGATGGGTCCGTCAGCTGTTCGCATATAGCGACCTTTTCGCCTGCGTCAATAAGCTTTTTTATGTAGACATCGCAGGCGTGATAAGGCACTCCGCACATCGGAGCGCGCTCGCTCAGCCCGCAGTCCTTGCCCGTAAGGGTGAGTTCAAGCATTTTTGATACCCTCACGGCGTCCTCAAAGAACATTTCATAAAAATCGCCGACTCTGAAAAACAGCACATAATCGCTGTATTTTTCCTTAGCATCGATATACTGGCGCATCATCGGCGACAGCTTGGATAAATCTACCCCCGCAAGCATTTTTAGTGGCAGCCTCCGCAAGTAGCACAGCTTCCACCGCAGGAATGAGGCATCTCAGTGGGGCAGGTTTCGGGGTCTTCTCCGTTTGCCGAAGCTGTAATGATAAAGTTTATCTGAGAAAGAAGCTCGTCCATAGCCTCTTTTGCTCTGTTGAAGTTTGTCATATTTTCATTTTTCATAATGTCGGCATAAAGCGTCTTTATCTCGCCGTCAAGCTGCTGAAGCTTTTCTGTGCTCTTGTCCGACTTTGCCATCTCTGCGCTGAGCTCCATTCTCTTTGCGTTGAAATCTGCAATAAGCTTCTGCAGAACTTCGTCCTTGTCGTTAAGGTTTTTCGCGTCGTGATAAGCCTTGTATCTTTCGTCCGCCTGAATCTGTTTTCCGAGTTCTCTTGCCATTGAAATTGCGTCCATAGTTAAAATCTCCTTTAAAAATTATAATATTTCTCCGGTCAATGCCCAGTTGTGAGCGCCGGTAATTCTGACTTTTACAAATTGTCCTAAAAATGAACTGTCCGCCTTGAATTCAACTATTATGAATTCATCGCTTTTGCCCGTTATAAGACCTTTTTCTGTATTTTCTTCCTCGGCAAGAACAGTTAGCGTTCTGCCGATAAAGCGCTTGTAATGCTCGGTTGAAATCTCTCTTTGAAGAGCAAGAAGCCTGCCCATTCTCTCAGACTTTTCCTTATCGGAAATTTTATCGTCGATGAGTGCCGCTTTTGTGCCCGTCCTCTTTGAATAGATAAACGAAAAAACGCTGTCGAACTTAACTTTTTTCATTATGTCAAGAGTTTTCTGAAAATCCTCCTCCGTTTCGTTGGGAAATCCGACGATAATATCTGTCGAGAACGAAAAATCGGGGATTTTTTCTCTTGCATACTCCACGATAGAAAGATAATCGCTTGCTGAATAGTTTCTGTTCATAGCGGTAAGTATCTCGTCGCTCCCCGACTGAACGGGAAGATGAAAATGCTTGCACACCTTATCACATTCGCATATAGCGTCGATAAGCTCCCTTGTGGCATTTTTCGGGTGCGACGACATAAACCGTACCCTGAAATCGCCGTCAATCCCGTTTATTTTTCTGAGAAGCGTCGGGAAGTCGATATTTTCGTCAAGCCCTTTGCCGTAGGAATTTACATTCTGCCCTAAAAGCATAATCTCCTTGTAGCCTTTTTCCGCCAAAGAGCGTACTTCCTCTAAAATCTCCGCCGAAGGTCTGCTCCGTTCCCTGCCTCTTACATAAGGGACAATGCAGTAGGTGCAGAAATTGTTGCATCCGTACATAATGGGAACATCGGCTTTATAGGTGCTGTTTCTGACAACATCTGTCCTGCAAGAAAAATCGTCCGTATACTCGTTTGTGTCGCACACAAAACGCTTTTCATGAAGAAGCTCACAAAGAAGTCGTGGGAATTCGTTCAACGCACCCGTTCCGAAAACAATGTCAACCTGCTTGTAGGTCTTTTTAATCTTTTCGACAATGTGTTTCTGCCCCGTCATACAACCGCACAGAACAACGATAAGGTCGGGGTTTTTCTCCTTGATGTGCTTAACCTCGCCCAAAATGCCAAAGACTTTCAGCTCGGCGTTTTCTCTCACGGCGCAGGTGTTATAGATTATTATATCCGAATTTTCGGGATTATCCGTAAAGTCAAAGCCCGTTTCTTTTAATATGCCCTTTATCCGCTCGCTGTCGCTTTCATTTTGTCTGCAACCGAATGTGCGGACATACGCCAGCGGAGTTCTTGTGCGATATTTCTCGATAATAAGGTCTTTGAGCTGTTCCTTATACAAATAATCCCCCCTTTTTAAAAGTTTACTCTTTATTATATCATATTTTCAGAATAATCTCAACCCTTAATAAAGGTCGTCAATACATATAACGGTGTTACAGCGTGAGTCGTGCTCTCTCAGCTTTTCTTTTATAAGAGCCACAGCCTCCGTCCTCTTCTGCGGATTTACCTCAACGGGAACGGCAAGGTCGAAAATAAGGTTGATGTTCTCATCGCCGTCCGTCATTCTGAAATCGTGAAACGAAAATTCGGGGTTTATCTCTCTTATAACCTCAGCGGTAAGCTCTCTGAAATGTTTCACTCTTTCGTCGTTTACAGAAATAGG
>CALZLD010000067.1 GCA_945788225.1 uncultured Clostridia bacterium | reverse complement strand
TCAAAGCTTACGATTTTGCAGGAATGTAACGAAAGGCTTTCTCGTTCTCTTGCAAAAAGAGTTGAATTTGAAATGTGCCTTGTAAGACTTTGCTCTGCACAGGGTATCGCGGTCGCACCTCAGCCTGTTGTGGAAGTCGTTTCAAAACCTGCCGTTCAAAGAGAACAGCCCCAGAAGGTTGCTCAAAAAGAACAGCCGAAAGCTGAACCTTCTGTTGCAAAGGAGCAGGCACAACCCACGAAAGCCCCCGAGAACGAGCCCGTCCGTATATGCAAGGAATGGGGCGACATTTTAGAGGAATTCTCAAAGATAAATCCTGCCGTGTCAAGCTCTTTAAAAGATTCGAGAGCGTTTATGAACAGCACAACGATATTCATACTCGCAAAAAACCCGTTCTTTATCTCGCTTTTCAAGCAGGAGGACAACAGAGCGTCGCTCAGTAAAGCGGTGTTCAATATCCTCGGCAAAAGCTATGTTATAAGAGCGAAAGTCGATAAACCCGATGACGGGCAGGAAGAAAAAAATTCCGACGCTGTAAAGAACCTTATCGGAAAAGCAAACGCAAACGGTATCCCCGTTGGGACTGAATAATAAATATTTTTAAAGGAGATTATAACTATGAAAGTAAGATTACCTCAGGGAATGGGCGGCGGCCCCCAGAATATGAACCAGATGATAAAGCAGGCTCAGAAAATGCAGGAGCAGATAACTGCCGTTCAGGAGGATATTGAGGGAAGAACCTTCAACGCAACTTCGGGCGGAGGAGCAGTAGAAGTTCAGATGACAGGTAATAAACAGCTTACCTCCGTTAAGATTAAGCCCGAGGTAGTAAACCCCGAAGATGTTGAAATGCTTGAAGACCTTGTTATGAGCGCTGTCAACGAATGTGTAAAGTCCATTGAAGAAACATCAGAAAAAGAAATGGGCGCAATCACAGGCGGAGTTTCACTCCCCGGTATTCTGTAATGGCTGACGCTTTACCCCTTGTCCTTCTGGCAGAGCAGTTTGCAAAGCTCCCCGGAATAGGAATGAAAACGGCTCAAAGGCTTGCTTACTTTGTTATGTCTATGTCGGACGATGAAGTTACGGAATTTTCCGAAGCTATAATAAACGCTCACGAAAAAGTCGGACTTTGCTCAGTCTGTCAGAATCTGACCGATAAAGAAATATGCCCCGTGTGCGACGATGTCCGTCGCGACCACAGCGTTATCTGCGTTGTTGAAGGGCCGAAAGATGTTTCCGCTTTTGAGCGCACAAAGGAGTATAACGGAGTGTACCATGTCCTGCACGGACTTATCTCTCCCATTGACAATATCACTCCCGACAGCCTTAAAATCAAAGAGCTTCTTGCAAGAATACAAAAAGGCGGAGTAGAAGAAGTCATCATGGCGACAAACCCCACAGTCGAGGGCGAGGCTACCGCTATGTATATCTCCCGTCTTATAAGACCTCTGGGAGTAAAAGTGACAAGGCTTGCGTTCGGCTTGCCCGTCGGAGCAAATCTTGAATATGCCGACGAAGTAACTCTCTTCAAGGCTCTTGAAAACAGAAATGAAATGTAAAAATAAAGGGTACCGAGTTTTAAATTCGGTACCCTTTTTATTTTATTTTAAATCATATCAACAGCCGTCATCTCTACCCAGGCGGGAAAATATCCTGCTCGCCTTGCAACGCTCCGCGACGGGATATTCGACCACCATGTGCCGTAGTAGGGAATAGCCCCCTGCATAAGAATTTCTTTTGTGAGAGCCGAAACAATCGCCGTTGCAGTTCCTCTGCCTCGGTATTCTGGAAGAACATCAATACCAATCTGCCAGAAGCGCTCACTGTCGTTTGAAGCGCCAGCTATTGCATAGATGTTGTTGCCGTCCATAGCGCAGACCGCCATAACATCGTGTCTGCCCAATTTGTCCTCATACATAAGAGCGTTTGAAAACCTCTTGTCGCCGTATAAAGAGGGAATAGCCTCCTCGTCATATATCTTTACACGAAAGCCCGATAAATCGGGGTAATAATAGGGCGAAACGGGCAGGTAATACTGGTTGAAGCTTCCTATCGCCTTGCCGTATTTTGCAAGCTCGCGGTTGATGAGAAATACCGCCTTTGCGTCAAAAAGTTCAACTCCTCTTATACTGCCGAGAAGATTTTCTGCAAAAGGTCGTATTTTTTCGTCAACGGTTGCAACAGCTCCGTTTCCGAAGGTCGCTATGCGAAAGAAGTCCTTTTCGTTTCTGAAAATTCTTCTGCCCGAAAGAAGTGACGAAAGGGTGACTGTATTTTTGATATTCAAAAAATCCTCGGGCTGACAGGACATATCAAGCGCCAACTGCACCGCCGCAGCTTCGAGCATATCGTTTTTGAATGATGACACCCCTCTTGCTCCTTTCAGAAAAAATTACTTGTTCTTTGCGTTTACCTTTGCTCTTGTGTTGTTGTCAAGAATTTGCTTTCTTATTCTTATGGACTTAGGCGTTACTTCAAGAAGCTCGTCATCCGCCATAAATTCAAGGCTGTCTTCAAGACTGAGCTTTCTGGGCGGAATAAGTCTCAAAGCGTCGTCGCTTCCGCTTGCACGGGTATTTGTAAGGTGCTTTCTCTTGCATACATTTACAACAAGGTCGTCGCCCTTGGGGTTTGAGCCTACTACCATTCCCTCATAAACGGGGACGCCCGCTCCGATAAAGAGCGTTCCTCTTTCCTGAGCGTTGAAAAGTCCGTATGTGATACTTTCTCCCGTTTCAAATGCGATAAGAGAGCCTACGCTTCTTCTCTGAATGTCGCCCTTGTATTCCTGATATCCGTCAAACACGCTGCTCATAATGCCCTCGCCGCGTGTGTCGGTCAGAAATTCGCTCTTGTATCCGAAAAGACATCTTGCAGGGATAAGGAACTCAATTCTCATTCTCGAACCCTGCGGGTGCATCTTGACAAGCTCTGCCTTGCGGTTGCCCATCTTTTCCATAACAGAGCCTACGCAATCCTCGGGGACATCAATAAGAAGTCTTTCGATAGGCTCGCACTTTTTGCCGTCAATTTCTTTATAAAGCACTCTCGGGGGAGAAACCGAAAGCTCGTATCCCTCTCTTCTCATATTTTCGATAAGAATTGAAAGGTGCATCTCTCCTCGTCCGAGAACGCGCAAAGCGTCGGTGTTTTCGGTATCCTCAATTTTAAGCGAAACATCTTTCAAAAGCTCTTTGTAAAGTCTGTCGCGTATCTGTCTCGATGTTACATACTTGCCCTCTCTGCCCGCAAAAGGCGAGTCGTTTACAGAGAATGTCATCTCAACGGTAGGCTCGCTTATCTTGATGAACGGAATAGGCTCGTATGCGGAGCTGTCGCAGATAGTGTCGCCTATGGTGAGGTTTTCGATACCCGAAATGCAGACAATATCGCCCACCTTTGCTTCCTCGGCAGGCTGTCTTACAAGTCCCTCAATCTGATACATCGTAACGACCTTGCTGTTATAGGGCTTCTTTGTTTCGTGATAGTCGCCTACGATAACATTCTGATTTACCTTCATCTTTCCGCGCTCTATCTTGCCGATACCTATTCTGCCGACATAATCGTTGTAGTCGATAGAAGAAACAAGCATCTGCATAGAACCTTCCTCGTCGCCCTCGGGCGCAGGAATGTGCGAAAGAATTGTATCAAAAAGCGGTTTAAGGTCCGTTCCTGCTTCATACTGACTGAGCGAGGCTGTTCCCGAACGGCCCGAGCAGAAAAGTATCGGGCTTTCAAGCTGTTCTTCCGACGCGTCAAGGTCGAGAAGAAGCTCTAAAACTTCGTCGCCTATTTCATCAAGACGAGCGTCGGGACGGTCGATTTTATTTACAACAACAATGAGTTTAAGTCCCAGCTCAATAGCTTTCTGGGTTACAAATCTTGTCTGGGGCATAGGTCCCTCGGCAGCGTCGACAAGAAGAACAACGCCGTCAACCATTTTGAGAACGCGTTCAACCTCTCCGCCAAAATCGGCGTGGCCCGGGGTATCTATAAGATTTATCTTGACATTGTTGTAATAAACCGAAGTGTTCTTAGCAAGGATTGTTATTCCTCTTTCACGCTCGATGTCGTTGCTGTCCATAACTCTCTCTGCAACGGTCTGATTGTCACGGAATGTTCCGCTCTGTTTGAGCATTTCGTCAACAAGCGTAGTCTTGCCGTGGTCAACATGCGCGATAATTGCGATGTTGCGCAGATCCTCTCTTACCATTTCAATTACCTCTCTCATTTTCATAACAAAATAAAAAAACCTTGCAAAAGCATTGCAAGGTCAAGCATACCGAAACCGATATTTATTGAGAAAACAGTCGTCCTTTTTGCAGTTCGGCAAATTTTCATCCTGCCGCTTGCGGATAGCTTTTGGTGGGAGAGGGTGGATTCGAACCACCGAAGGCGAAGCCAGCAGATTTACAGTCTGTCCCCTTTGGCCACTCGGGAACTCTCCCATAAAATAAGGGGTACATAATATACCCCTTGGAGCTGGTGGACGGATTCGAACCCCCGACCTGCTGATTACAAATCAGCTGCTCTACCGGCTGAGCTACACCAGCATTATTAGTGCAGTAATTATTGTATCATAATAAAAATGACTTGTCAATAGTTTTTTGCAATTTTTTTAAAAAATACAAAAAACAAAAAAATTTGCCTTGCTGAAATAAAAAGGACAATGGTCGGGGCGACAGGACTTGAACCTGCGGCATCTTGGTCCCAAACCAAGCACTCTACCAAACTGAGTTACGCCCCGATGAGCGATACTCTTAATATGACAGCTATTACATTATAATATAAGGCGAAAAATTTGTCAAGCGGAAAATTTTTATAAATTATCCTTGCGCTTTTTCTCAAAATAAGACATTCTGAATAAAAATTTTTGAAAAACACTTGACTAACTAACAATAGTTAGTTATAATATTATTAAGGACGATGAAATGATAACTTTAAAGGAAGAAAATGAGAAAAATCAAACCCTCGCTCAAATGGGCAAAAAAATTCCCCGAAGATACCTTCGGGGAATTTTGCTTTTTGTTTTGATTAGAAATCAGAGCCGTCCTCTTTTGCAAGGTCTTCTGTATCTTCTTCAACTGTGTCAAGAGCCTCTTCTTCAGAAGCTTCATCGCCGTCAACGATAATGTCTTCGCAAGCGGCACATTCTTCACAGTTGCAGTCGCAATCGTCGCAGAATTCGTCGTCAAAATCGTCGTAAGCGTCAAGCTCCTCACGCTTTTTAATAGCGAAAACCGTAGCGGCAGCGCCTATACCAGCGGCAACAAGACCGAAAATTGCAAGTCCTAAAAAGTTTTTCATATTAAAATCCCTCCTGTTTTCATTGATAAAAACTATAATACAGTCATTATATCATACAAATAAAGATATTTCAAGTGGGGCGCGCGAATTTTTTAAATATTTCCGCTTAAATTCATTATTATGGCAATTGCCGCCGTCGGAGCTGTCTCGCACCGCAGTATCCTTTCACCGAGCCATATGGGGATAATCCCCGAATTTATTGCCTTTTCCGCCTCCGAGCAATCAAATCCGCCCTCGCTTCCGATAATAAGCGAAACGGTCTTTTTATTGTCAAAAGAAATATCCGAAAATCTTTTTCCGCCCTCGCGCTCATAGCATATAAGCGGCAGGTCGGCGCTTTTTGCTTCGTCAACAGCCTTGTCAAAGCTCATTATTTCCGTCACTTCGGGGATAATCCCCCTGCCGCTCTGCTTTGCCGCTTCTTCACATATTTTTTGATACCTTGACAGCTTTTTTGCAAATGAGCGTTCATCGGGGCGGGCAATACAGCGCTTTGTCATAACGGGGACAATCCTTGAAGCACCAAGCTCAACCGACTTCTGAATGATAGTTTCAAATTTGTCGCCCTTGGGAAACGCCTGATAAAGGGTGAGAAAAATGTCGGGCTCGCTCTTGCTCTGCTCCGAGCGCAAAACTCTGCACACAACGCTGTCGCCGTCAAATCGTTCTATCTTGCAAAAATAGTCTTTTCCGCCGTTGCAAAGGGTTATATCGTCGCCGACAGCCATTCTTAAAGAATATGAAATATGCCGTGCGTCGCCGTCGGTTACTGTTATAAAATCGTCAGAAGCCTCAGGTACAAAAAATCTCGGCAAAGCAAGCCCCCCTTTTTCTGAAAAATATCAATACAAAGTATAACCCATATCGCCAAAATAGTCAATATATATTGAAAACGGAAGATTTTTCTGCTATAATATCTGTGTATTTTTTAAAAGGAGGGTGATTTTGGTGGAAAAGGAGCGCAGTCGCAGTTTTTATCTCAATATTCTCTCGACAGAGCTTGCCGTTCTTCTGCTTTTTGCGATATATTCGTGGCAAAGCGGAGAGTTTATCGGAATATATTCCGCCGATGAAGTCCCCTTCTGGCGAATGGCATATCTTATCGCAGGAAAAGGCGATATTTCCGCTTTTTCGTCCTTCGGTTCGGCGTCCTTCGGATATTCTCTTTTACTCGCTCCGCTTGTGCTGATTTTCGGCGGAGGAACTTCCGCCTACCGCATAGCGCTCTTTATAAACGCACTTTTTCTTGCTTCTTCTTTTGTTTTTGCATATCTTACCGCAAGAAAATTGTTCCCCGATGTCAACCCGTATTTTATAAAGCTTTCGGCTTTTGCCGTTATGCTTCTGCCCGATATTATCTGCAAAGCCTATACGACAACGGGCTTTGCCCCGACTGTCTTTTTTATGTGGGCGACGCTCTGGCTCTTTTCAAACCTTGACTTAAAGAAAAAGCCGTGGTATTTTGTACTGTCGGCTGTCTGCCTTTCGCTTTTGCTCTGGTTCTGCGAGGGCGCTCTCGGAATTTTTCTTTCGGGAGCGTTAACAGTAGCTCTTATGCTTATTTCAAAGCGCGTTGAAAAGCGCTCTGCCGTGACATTTTATATCACCGCAGGCTCGGGACTTTTTATATTTATCGTATTGAAGATAATTTTCTCCCTTGTGTGCAAAGAAAACGCATACTTCTCGGCAAAGAGCTTTTTTGCTGTGCTTTCGGGCAGAATTATGTATACGGGAGCGTCCACATTGCTTTTTGCCTTTGCGGGAATTGGCTTTGCCGTAATAGGCTCTAAGAACTTTATTAAAAGCTTTGTTTTAAGACATATTGAAAAGGTCCCTGCCGATGAATACACCGACCGTCAGCTTTTTCTTATGTTCTTGCTTTTGTCATCGGTATCATATTTTTTGACCGATGTTATCTCGTCGTCCGTTTCATCGGGTGCAAACGCCGTTCTTTCGGGAAGATACGGCGGAGCGATGGTTGCTCCTTTAATGCTTATCGGAATAATTTATATTTATGTTTCGGGCAAAAAATCTTTCATTGTCAACGGAATTTCGGCAGGGGTATTTCTTTTAAGCAGTCTGTTCTTTAATTTTTCGGGTTCGGCGGCTCTGCTGTCGGGATTTTCCCCTGTGCTTTCATCATCTGTCGGAGCGTACATATCAAAGGGCATAACATCCTTTACGCTCCCTCTTGTGACAATATGCGTTTCATTCGGAGCGTGTCTTGTTATCTTTCTTTCCTCAAAAAAGATAAAACTTGCGGCTTTTATCCCGATATTCGCGTTCTGTGCGCTGTTTTTATGCGAAAGCTTTTCTGTTGTAAATAACTACGCAATGCCCGTTCAGAAGCAGAACGATACACTCAAAAAAGTTATTTCAGCGTCGGTTTCTTATTATTCTGCGCCTATCAGCTTTGACGGCGACAGCAGTCTTATTCTGTCAAGAGCGCAGTTTTTATCTCAGAATGCCGATAAATCTGAAAATAACGGCAAAAGACGGCTTGTTTTTTCAACGGTCCTGTTAAAAGACTGCGAAATCGTATATGAGGACAGCTCGGGATATTATATTCTTATTACAAAATAATTTGACATTATGCTGTAATTGTGGTATACTGTTATGGTATTTAAATTTATCCTGAACGGGAGGATTAAGATGAAATCTTTAAAAAATAAAATCATTGCCGTATTTTCGGCAGGCATTATGGCTCTTTCGCTCACCGCTTGCGGAGAGGATACAGCCTATATCGGAAAAATCGGCGGAATGGATGTTCCCGCCGGAATTTATCTCTATAATATGACAAATGTATATGCCGAAACATCTATGAAAAAGACGGAAGAACAGAAAACCGTATGGGAAGTTACCGTTGACGGCAAGACTGCGGAAGAATATATTGCAGAAGAAGCGCTTATCAGAACAAAAAAATATGTTGCAATAGAAAAGAAGTTCGACGAACTCGGTCTTACCCTTACAGAAAAGGAAAAGGCTCAGCTTGCTTCAGCAGCGGAAGGATATTACAACAATTCCGCCGAGGCTATGAAGACAAACGGAATAGGTCTTGACTCTTTCACAAAAATCGTTACAAACGATACAAAATATTCAAAGCTTTTTAACGCTTATTATGACGCTGAATCAGGCATAGAGCCCGTTAAATCAGCCGAGATAAAATCATATCTCAAAGAAAATTACGCAAGAGTAAAATATATTGAAGTTTCACTCAAAGACCTTGACGGAAATCTTCTCAAGGGCGCCGACAAAGAAAAGGCGATAAATCTTGCAAAAGAATATCAGAGCAGAGCGACAAAGGATAACTTTGACGAGCTTATGTATGAAAATTACAACGCTCTTATGAAAAAGTATGCCGAAAAGAATGAAACAGAGTACACTCCTTTGGAATATAAGCCCGAAGAGATTGAAGAATATTCAACCGAGCAGATTATTGCAAAGGACAACAAATCTTTGCCTTCTGCACTTGTTGAAGAAATTTTCGCTCATAAGGCTGACGAAAAGGCGTTTATTGTTGAAGGCGCCGAATCATATTATGTCGTTATAAGATATAATATCCTTGACAGAAAGGGAATAGAAGAAGCCTACAAGGATACAATTCTCAAAGCCCTTAAATCCGAGGAATTTGCAGAGCTTGA
>CALZLD010000066.1 GCA_945788225.1 uncultured Clostridia bacterium | reverse complement strand
TATGGTAGTACAACACAATCTTTCAGCGATGAACTCAACTCGACTTTTAGGAGTTAACCAGTCAAGCCTTTCCAAGAACCTTGAAAAGCTTTCTTCAGGTTATGCAATCAACCGCGCAGGCGACAACGCTGCAGGCCTTGCAATTTCTGAAAAGATGCGTTCACAGATCGCAGGTCTTAACCAGGCGTCAACAAACTCACAGGACGGTATCTCAATGGTACAGACCTTTGAAGGCGCTCTTCAGGAAACAGACTCAATCCTTCAGAGAATGAAGAAGCTCGCAACACAGTCAGCTAACGGCACATACGATGAAAAAGTTGACCGTGCAGCTATCGAACTCGAATACAAGCAGCTCTGCGACGAAATCGACGACATCGCCAACACAGACTTCAACGGCGTTGTAGTTCTTTCAACAGCAAGCAACCTTACAGACGATCAGAAGGATATTCTCACAGTTGCAACATCTGTTTCGCTCCAGGCAGGCGCAAGAACAGCTGACCTTAAGAAATTTGATTTCAAATATTCTTCAAAGGGTCTCGGCAAGGGCATCTACGAGCTTGAAGATAACCTTGACTGCACATCCGCAGGTCTCGGACTCAAAGACCTTTCTCTCTCAACTCAGAAGAAGGCCAACGAGGCTATCGACTGCATCGATAACGCTCTTAACAAGGTTTCGATGATTCGTGCAACATTCGGTTCTATCCAGAACAGACTTGAACACAAGATAGCTAACCTCGATGTTTCCGCTGAAAACATGCAGGCTTCTGAATCTCGTATTCGTGACACCGATATGCCTAAGGAAATGATGAGCTTCACAAAGAACCAGATTCTCTCTCAGGCATCTCAGGCAATGCTCGCTCAGGCAAATTCACTTCCTCAGGGCGTTCTCTCACTTCTTCAGTAAGAGATTATCAGAAAACCGAAAAAAACCGCTCCAAACGGAGCGGTTTTTTATTTATCATAACATTCAGTCGCCAAAGCATATACCTATCGACTTTGCCGTAACGACAAGCTGATGGTCGGGGGTAACAAGCTTTTTCTTGCCTGCAATATCCTCTAATTTATTTGAGCCTATCTTGCCGTCTATGAGTGCAACTGTTCTTCCGAAATTCTCCTCGGCAACAAGCTTTGCCGCGTGACAACCGAACTTTGTAGCGAGTATTCTGTCATAAGCCGACGGACTTCCTCCGCGGAGCATATGCCCGGGGACGCAGCAACGGGTTTCAATTCCCGTAGCCTTACCTATCTGCTCGGCTATTCTTGTTGTCGCCGAGGTTATGCCCTCTTCCGCTCTTTTAGCGGCGCGTTCCTTCTTTTTGAGCTTTGCCTCTTCCTTGTCGATACAGCCTTCGGCAACGGCGATGATAGAGAAATTCTTGCCCTGCTTTGCGCGGTTTTCCATCGCCTCAGTCAGCTTGTCAATGTCGTATGGAAATTCGGGGAGCACAATAGCGTCGGCGCCGCCCGCGATACCTGCGCTTAAAGCAAGCCAACCTGCTTTGTTGCCCATTATTTCAACGACCATTATTCTTCCGTGTGAACAAGCTGTCGTGTGAAGTCTGTCTATTACATCTGTCGCAATGTCAACAGCGGTGTGATACCCGAATGTGACATCAGTACCCCAGAGGTCGTTGTCGATAGTTTTGGGGAGTCCTATTACATTAAGACCTTCGTTTGACAAAAGATTAGCCGTCTTGTGCGTGCCGTTTCCGCCTAAGGTAAGAAGACAGTCAAGACCTAATTTCTTGTAGGTGTCCTTCATATTTTTTATTTTATCAACATTATCCTCTTCGATAACGCTCATCATCTTATACGGTGTTCTCGATGTTCCGAGAATAGTTCCGCCTCTTGTCAGGATACCCGAAAACTCGCTCCTGTCCATCTTTCTTGCTTCTCCGCGGATAAGTCCGCCGTAACCATCCGCTATGCCTATTATTTCAAGCTTGTCCTCGCCGAACTGCTCATAGCACGCCTTTGCGACAGCTCTTATCGTAGCGTTAAGTCCGGGGCAGTCCCCTCCGCTTGTAAGAATACCGATTTTTCTTTTCATACTTGTATCCTCCGTTCTTTTTTGTTAAAATAATTATACAATCGTGTGCCTTATCTGTCAAGAAAAATATATGAGCCTTAATTTTAAGTTTTTTCACAAATATAACACAAAAATGTGTTAAAATACCACTGATGACAAATAAATACGAAAGGGTTGGTCTTATGAGCAGAATACTTGTTTGTGACGATGAAAAGAATATCCGCAATGTTGTGAGGGAATATGCCGAGTTTGAGGGGTACGAGGTAGTAGAAGCCGAGGACGGTATGGCGGCTGTCGATGTATGCCGCCGAGAAAGCTTCGACCTTATCGTTATGGATGTTATGATGCCCCGACTTGACGGCTTTTCCGCCTGCAAGGAAATCAACAAGATAAAACCCACTCCCGTTATTATGCTTTCGGCGCGCGGTGAAGAATACGACAAGCTTTTCGGCTTTGAAATAGGCGCTGTCGATTATGTCGTCAAGCCTTTTTCTCCAAAGGAGCTTATGGCGAGAATTAAAATCGCAATAAACAGAGGTGCGTCGCAGGAAAACGCCCCGTCCGAGCGCCTTAAATTTGAAGGACTTGAAATCAATATCGCAGGACGCGAGGTTATAGTGGACGGCGAAAAAGTCTCCCTTACCCCAAAGGAATACGACCTGCTTTTCTATCTTGCAGAGAACAAGAACATCGCCCTCTCCCGTGAAAAGTTGCTTGAAAAGGTATGGGGCTTTGACTTCTTCGGCGACGACCGCACCGTTGACACCCATATAAAAATGCTCCGCAACAGCCTGGGACCGTACAGAAAATTTATCGTAACTTTGCGCGGAATGGGGTATAAATTTGAAGCATAACGATGAAAACAAGCCGAAAATAACATTTGTCAAAAGCCTGCGATATACAATATGGATGTACTTTGTGCTCTTTATTTTTATTGTAATCGTGCTTATGTGGTTCTTTCAGCTTGTCGCCTTGCCCGTAACATATCAGAATATGAAGATAAGGGACATAAAGCGAGTAGGCAAGCTGATTTCAACACAGATAGCCGAGGAAAATTACAAAGAGCTTTTTGACAAGGCGGCTTATGACAACAATATGTGCATAAAGATAACCGACTACTTCGGCAACGATTTCTATTCAATAGATATTCTTGCGGGCAGCGGTGCAATATCGCCGAAAAACGACGCCACTATGCAGACCTACCGCGACCTTATAATGTCAAGCGAAAACGGTATCATTCAGGTAGTTGTCAAAAACGAGCGCTTCAATACGACAACGCTCCTTTACGGCAGACTGATAGGAACAAAAGAGGACCCCATAGGCTTCCTGTTCCTCAACACTTCTTTGGACCCTCTGAACTCCACGATTTCAATACTTCAAAGGCATCTTTTTATCATAACGATAGTTCTTTTAATTCTGGGACTTATACTCTCGTTCTTTATGGCAAAGCATATATCCCGCCCTATCGACAAAATCACAAAATCAGCAAAAAGTCTTGCCGAGGGCGACTATAATGTTCACTTCGACGGAACAGGCTACTACGAGTCCGAAAAGCTCGCCTCTGCATTGAACTTTGCCTCAACCGAAATTTCAAAGGTAGATAATCTGAGGCGCGACCTTATGGCGAACATCTCCCACGACCTTCGCACACCGCTCACAATGGTCAAAGCCTATGCGGAAATGATACGCGACCTTTCAGGCGATAACCCACAAAAGCGCGAGGAACATCTCAACATCATCATTGACGAAAGCGACCGCCTTTCCGCACTTGTAAACGATATTTTAGACCTTTCAAAGATAGAGAGCGGAAACTCTGCTTTGAATATCACCGAATTTGAAATAGGCGAAAAACTTGACGAGATTTTGCAAAGATACACCCTTTTCAAAGAGCAGAAAGGCTACACCTTTACTCTTATAAAGGACGAGCCCGTGACAGTAAAGGCTGACGAGATAAAGATAGAGCAGGTGCTTTATAATCTTATCAACAACGCGATAAACTATTCGGGCGACAGCCGTGAAATCACAATCCGTCAGATAAATTCAAAAAAATCGGTGAGAATAGAAATTTCCGACAAGGGCGACGGCATTTCGCCCGACCTTCTCCCCCTTATCTTCGACCGCTACTACCGCGCCGAAAAATCGGGCAGAGATATTATAGGAACAGGTCTTGGACTTTCTATCGTAAAAAGTATTCTCAAAAAACATTCCTTCCCCTTCGGCGTTCAGTCCGAGCTTGGCAAGGGCAGTACATTCTGGTTTGAGATAGTCTTGTGATTTCGTTTTCTTTTCGCTTTGGTTTCACAAAATTATCACAAAGAAAAAATATAATAAGGGTGTACTAAGGTACAGGATACAAACGGAAGCGGTCATCGCTGTCCCCCCTTGACAGCAGCCCCTCTTGACCGTATCTGTTGTCTGCAAACCCCGGCAGTTAACAGTTTTTTCTCCGTTTAATCTTATCTTTCTCCATATCATAATGAATATTCCCGTCACTTTTTTAAGTGGCGGGAATTTCGTTTAGCTGTTCTTTTTCTTGTCAAACCTTGCAATAAGAAACTTTGTTGTGATACCCTCTTCGGTGAACATCTTTTCGTGCTCTGTTTCAATGTTGCCCTCAAAGCCCGAATTATGCAGGTCCTCTGTAATATATGTTATGGTGAACCCACATTCTTCAAAATATCTCACTGACGAACGGAATAGATAGTCACTGTCGGTTTTAAAGCGTATCTCTCCCCCGTCTTTTAAAAAGGTCTTGTATTTTTCAAGCTGTCGCGGATGAGTGAGCCTTCTTTTGTGGTGCTTTCCCTTGGGCCACGGGTTGCAGAAGTTTATATAAATCCTGTCAACAACATCTTCGGGCGCAAAAACATCGTCAATACGCTCAACATTACATATCAGCACCCTTACATTGTCAATGGGAATATTCCTTTCGGCGTATTCTTTCTCGATATTTCTTTTTGCAAGTCCTAACATATCGCTGATAGCGTCAATAGCGATAAAATTTATATCTCTGTTTTCGGGCGCAAGCTTTGAGATAAATCCGCCCTTTCCGCAACCGAGTTCAAGCATTAAAGGCTTTCCGTTTCCAAAATATTCGTGCCACTTGCCTTTATTATCTTTGGGCGACTGAACGCAGAAATCACATTCCGCAAGCTCAGGCCTTGCCCAGGGTTTTATCCTCATTCTCATAAAAAATAACTCCTTAAAAAGCTTTGTCAAAGGATATTTTACCACAACAAAAAACAAATTTCAACCTTATGATATTGACTATTAAAATCAGTGTGATATAATTACTTTTATACCTTTGTTTATTTGGGAGGAAATAAAATGGATAAAATCTCATTCTTGGGAACAGAATGGTCTGTCTATCAGATGTTCTGTTACTTTGTCATCTACTCAATAATAGGCTGGGTAGTCGAGGTCATCTATATGACGCTTGAAACGGGCGAATTTGACAACCGCGGTTTTTTAAACGGTCCTCTATGCCCTATTTACGGCTTTGGAGTGGTCTTTATCCTCATCGCCCTGACGCCTATTAAAGAAAGCGCAATTCTGCTTTATATCGGCTCGGTGATACTTTGCACCTCGTGGGAATTTTTGATAGGCTTTCTGCTTGAAAAGATTTTTCACAACACCTGGTGGGACTACTCTCACGAAAAATTCAACCTTAAAGGCTATATCTGCCTTAAAAACTCGCTTTTATGGGGCGTTGGCTGTCTTATCGTAATGAGAATAGTTCATCCCGCAATAGAAAAATTCATTGATATTATCCCCGTTAAAATCGGGCTTCCTGTTGCGTGGGGCATTTTTGTCTATATTCTTGCGGACCTCGGCTTATCTCTTGCCGTTATCATAAACCTCAACAACAGACTTCAACAGCTTGACGAACTTCGCAGAAGGTTCCGCGTAGCGTCCGACGCTATCGGAGAAAACCTTTCAGAAGAAGTTCTGGAGCTTAAATCCAAATATGACAGACTTGCCGAAAAAACTACTATCTGGCAGGAGCGTGTCCTCAGAGCCTTTCCGCAGATGCGTTCACACGAATATAACATCGTTCTTTCGGAGCTTCGTGAAAAGCTGGATATAAGAAATAAGCTGAAAAAAAGAAAAAAATAAAAATTTTGAAAAAAGGTATTGACAATATATATTTTTGGTGATATAATGATAAAGCCGTCGGAAATGACGGCAAATTCGCAGGGGTGGCGGAATAGGCAGACGCGCAAGCTTGAGGTGCTTGTGAGAGCAATCTTGTGTGGGTTCAAGTCCCATCTCCTGCACCATAACGGCACGGTACTTTGTATCGTGCCGTTTGTTGTATATATATAAAAATACGGGGTGAAGATTATGAATAGTATGATTTATGAAAACATCTGGCGCATAATTGTTTTTTCTGTTGTTTTAGTTCCCCTTTTTCTTCTGATATTATCAATTATTATGCTCATAAAAAACCGCCAAAAAGGCGAAAAAGCTACAGGCTGGCTTATAACGCTCATTCTGTCCGCCGTTGTTATCGGCATTGAAATAATAGTTACAATCGGATTTTTCATTCTTCTCAGTCAGGCTATGAAATATATGTAAGAGGAATTATATAATATGCTGTTTTATTTTATATCCGACTTGGTCGTTATGTTGCTTTATATAGCCAGGTTTTTATGTTTCCCTCTCGTAAGCGGAACTGCATTATTTATGCTGATATTGTCAATCGCAAAGTTCAAAAAAAGGCGAAAAGAAGGCAAAAACGATACGGGCTGGCTTATTGCTCTCGTCATATCAGCCATTTTATACGGAGCAAATCTTCTTGTCAAAATTATACTCATTCTTATTTTGGGATTAATGTTCATCTAAACTCGTAAAAGGATTTATATAATATGAACAACAAATTATTAACGGGTATTATTATCGGAATAGTTGCTGTCGGTTGCGCTGTCGCTGTCGGACTTCTGATTTATACCATAATTCTTTATCAGGATGTTTCTATAACCTCTTTTATTTCAAACGGGAGGTAGAGTATGAAATTATTCAGACAGATAGCTTTAATTGTGGCAGTTCTGGCATTTTTTACCGCCTTTGACCTGTCGATATTTTTTCTTTTCACAAAGCCCTGTCTTCCCGCGGGGGAACATTCCGTGTCAAGTCCAAAGACAATATCGGTTGAAAAATATCTCCCCTTTGATGAAAATTCAGAGATAGTGAAGATAAAATCCGATGTTTCTATAACAGAGGATTGCCCGATTTTAGACGGAGCAGAGGCGCTGTACCCCATATATTCGGCGGTTGCATACTCCTTGTATCCCGAAAGCTCGGTTAAATTTGAAAACGGAGAATTTGCTCCCGAAAGTTCCGTGCAGATGAAAAATACAATACGGGGTTTTACTGCCGTTGTTGACGGCGACACCGACATTTTTCTCACCGCAAAGCCGTCCGCCGAACAGATGGCTTATGCCGAAGAAAAGGGCGTTGAGCTTGAACTTGTCCCCATTGGAAAGGAAGCCTTTGTCTTTATTGTCAACAACAAAAACAAGGTAGATAATCTCACCGTTGACGAAATAAGGGACATTTATTCGGGCAAATACACGAACTGGTCGCAGTTGGGGGGAGATTTTTCGACCATAAACCCAATTCAGCGAATAGAGAACAGCGGAAGTCAATCAACGATGAAAGCTTTTATGAAAGGCGAAGAGATGAAGCACAACCCGATGGGATTTGTAGGTCGCTCGATAGGCTTTTCATTCAGGTTTTATGTTGAGTCAGTTGCCGAAAACGGCGGAATAAAAATACTTTCGGTAAACGGAGTTTATCCCGACAAGGAAAATGTTTCAAACGGCAGTTACCCCATTGTTTCGGACTTTTATGCCGTTTATCGCAAGGACAACGACAACCCGAATGTGAAAAAAGTAGTTGATTTTATCCTCTCTGACGAGGGACAGAAAATCATTGACGAAACGGGGTATGTTCCCCTATAAGAAAAAGGGTATCTTCCGATACCCTTTTTCTATTTCAGCGTAATGAAATCAACGCTTGAATATCCGATATTGTCCTTGTATTTTACCACATACCAGTTGCCGTACTGTCCGTAAACGGTGACCTCGGCATTATTCGGGATACTCGTAATTATCCTGCTTTGCATAGACGGGAACGCGCGGAGATTAAGCCCCGAACCGTCCGTTGTGACAACGCCCTGATAGATAATTCCGGGCTCTATAAAAGGTATTCCGAAATAATCGGCAAGCGACTGGACAAGGCTTCTTGCTATGCTGTCAAGGTTTGAAGTAAGCCACGCTTCGTCCAGCGGATTGTCGTGATATCCAAGCTCGACAAGAACAGCGACAGCCTTTGTTCTTGTCACTTCGGCAAGGCTTGTTGTCGGCAAAGCCTGGGTTTTATTCTGCAACGGATAGATATTCTGCAAATTATTCGTGATTATAACGGCAAGGTCGTTTGAAAGCTTGCTGTAAGGGGAATAGTAAGCGTCGATACCCCTTAGCTTGCCCGCAAATTCCCCTCCGCCCGCATTTGTATGCAGAGCAAGGTGAACATCGTAATAATCCGAATTGGAGTCTGTTATTGCTCCCGTTACATTCTTTTCAGGCGAATTTCTTGTAAATTCTATCCCCGATGAACGCAGATAAGGCTCCATCTTATCTGCAAGAAGATTCATATAATATTCCTCGTTGCCGCTTGTGTAGTATTTGTTCCATTCCTGAGTGGAAGGACTGAGAAAAACTCTCGGCATAAAAATCACCCCTTACCATTTTATGCAAACGGCAAGGGGTTGTTAATTTTATTCTGCGACTTTAAGCTCTTTGGGAGCGTATCTTTCCTTGGCTTTTTCGTTCCATTCAATAGAAAGCTCGTCCGCCCATTTTGTTTCAAGCTCTGCAAATTCCTCGGATTTAAGGGCTTTGAGAATTGTATCCTTGTAGG